>CAXGRW010000138.1:0-10039 GCA_964012125.1 uncultured Rhodopirellula sp. | reverse complement strand
GAAGAATCAGGAACAGCGGCAGGAAGGCCAACGTGACGCAACGGTGAACGGGGGGGGGGATGAAGCAGATTCTGCGATGATTGATTCGTTTGGAGACATGCAGGCATCGGGAAGTTCATTGCCTGAAAGTACGAGCACGCGGAGACCAGCAAGTCAACTTGCAATGTCAAGTCAGCCACCCGCTTCTGTCAATGGTCCCGGTCCAGGGAGAATTCCCGTTGCGGGTTACGATTCGGATGGTGCTAAGACGCTTGATAACATTGAGAAGCGGTCGTCCGGCTTGGATGCGAATAATGCGAGGTACAAGCGAGAGGAAGAGTCATTGAGTAGGGGCAAAGGAAATCCGCAGTTGCTCGATCGGATCGCCATCGTTGAATCCCAAAAATCCAAAGCATCGAAAGTTGGCGGAATTGAGAATCTTTCCAAAGAGAGGGACCTCTCGGTCCGAGGAAAAAAAAGTCCTGTTGTGCACGCTGCTGTTCCAACAGATCTTCCCGAGATTGATGCCAGCACAAATGGCTTCTCAACTTTCTCATTGCATGTTAGTGACGTCTCTTTCAAGCTGGCTCAGGCATCGCTGGCCAAAGGTCAGTGGCCCGATGCGAGCCGAATTCGGAGTGAAGAATTTCTCAACGCGTTTGATTACGGTGATCCGATGCCGACGCAGAGCGAGCGGATCTCCTGTCGAATTGAGCAGGCGATTCATCCCTTTCTACAGCAACGCAACTTGCTGCGTGTTTCCATGCGGACAGCAGCAGCTGGCCGCTCAAGTAGCACACCGCTGAAATTGACGTTCTTGCTTGATAATTCCGGTTCAATGGAACGTATTGACCGGCAGCAAACTGTCAGACGGGCGTTTGCTGTGTTGGCTCAGCAACTCAAGCCCATGGATGAAGTCACCTTGATTAGTTTTGCACGGCAGCCACGTCTGCTGGCCGATCGGATCAGTGGTGCTAGATCGCAGGAACTGCTGCAAATCATCGAGGAACTTCCGAGCGAAGGAGGAACCAATTTGGAGGCTGCTCTGCGGTTGGCTTTTGAGAAGGCGCAAGAGCAGTATCAGCAGAACGCCCAAAACCGAATTATTCTGCTGACTGATGGTGCAGTCAATCTGGGTGACGCCAGTCCTGAACGGTTGGCAGAGATGATCGTGAGGATGAGGAATGCTGGAGTCGCGTTTGATGCGGCGGGAATCAGTGCTGACGGACTCAATGATGAGGTTCTGGAAGCTCTGGCACGCAAAGGGGACGGACGTTACTACCTGTTGGATTCATTGGAGTCTGTTGAGGATGGGTTTGCTAAGCAGATTGCGGGAGCCCTCAGGCCTGCAGCCAAGAACGTCAAAATACAGGTTGAATTCAATCCTGAACGTGTTGGCAAGTACAAACTATTGGGCTTTGAAAAGCATCGATTGAATAAAGAAGATTTTCGTAATGACAAAGTGGATGCTGCCGAAATGGCTGCCGCGGAAGCTGGCGTTGCACTTTACCAAGTTCAAACCAAGCCTGATGGTTTCGGAGATATTGGCACCGTTTCCGTACGTTTTCGTGATCTTGATTCCGGGAATATGGTCGAAGAACTTTGGCCCATTCCCTATGAGACGAGCGCACTGCGACCGGAACTCGCTTCAAACTCAATGAAAATCGCGACGGTAGCATCACTCTTCGCAACAAAGCTCAAGGGAGATGTGCTGGCGGACACCATTGACCTGAAAGAACTTGCCAGCCTGATTGCAACTCTTCCGCCAGAAGTTCGTAATAGTCAGCGGATCAAGAAGCTTGAGGTGATGATCCAGCAGGCTCGGCAAATCAATGGAGACTGAGGCAGGCGGCAGGCGTTGATGTTACATCCACGTTACAGGGGCATGAAGGGTGACCACGTAGAATTACGAGTGTTCCAAACGTGACTTGCTTGAAAGCCGGCATTCTTTGAAAACAACATGCTGATTAATAACCTTGGAAAAAGCAGAGTGATGCAATGATGAAACAAATCTTCTCCACCAAGGATGGCAGTGATGTACCTGAAGGTGCTTTCCGGATATTTGCGGCGTTAACACAGTGTTGTCGTGTTGGGCTTATGGTTGTCATCGCTTGTCTCATTGCTTGGATGGCTGCGGATTCCAACGGACAGGACAAGAATGCATTGGCAGTGCCTGTGAATCCTGCCGCCCCCTTGGGGCCGAACGGAATTGATCCGGATGGGATTCGAACCATTCTCCTCGAAGCACGCACCGTACCGCCTCCTCCTCCCGTTTTTTTCAGTGGACGAGTGGTTGCCAAGGCAATGATTGGATCGGAGTATATCGATCAGACGGTAAATGTGGCCATCAAGGTGGTACAGGGGGATCCCGAGGTACTGACGTTTGCACTCAATGGGCCTGGTCAGGTTGTTGAGGTTACTGGGGAAGGGATTGCTTCTTGGGCGGTGCGGCAAAGCGGCAAAGAGCGGTTTTTGGATTTGCAATTATCGGACGGTGTTGTTGATCCGAAACCGACTATTAAAATCCGGTCGCCGAAATACAGTTTGCCTGCCACCGTGACGCTCACGCACTTAGGGCCAGCTGAAAGTGTAGGGTTCGATTCAAATGTCAGTTTCAGTTATGAACCGGGTGTGACGGGGACTCTTGCTAATGTCAGTGGATTCGTCCCGCTGTCTGGAAGCATGAAGGGAGGCAGGTTTCAAACATCGACTGGGGGGCAGATCAAGTTGTCGCTCACGCGAGACAGTGCATCGCCTGACCCGATAGAACTGGTGGATTCGACACTCAGCGGTGTTGTTAGTGATGACGGAGAGTCAGCACTTTTTCAGTTGCAGACGACTGCAATCGTCAGCGATCCGTCGGTCGAGATGACCCTTCTTAGGGGCAACGCGGCACTGGTACGGATACCTGAAGATGAGAATTATCAGGTGCGGCTCGCAAACACAGGAAAGCAGACGGTTTACAAAGTTGGTTTTTCAAAGGCGGGAACTTTTTCAGTCAAGTTGGATTTTGTAGCGAAAGTTGTGAGAGCGGCGGATAATCAGAAGAGCGTCGACTTCACAATTGCGGCGGGGGCCGTGGTGCCGGTGAGGTTGGAGGGCTTGGATGCTGATTTGACGTTTTATCGCGATCAACAGTCGGTGGTTCCACTGTGGCAGGAAAATGCGTGGGTTGGATTTCTGCCGGCCAGCGGACGTGTGCATGTGCAGTGGAAACCGAAACGCAGTGCGGGAGAAGGGAAGCTTTTTTTCACGACGCTAGGTAAAGTTGAAGCGCGTGTCGGATCGGGTCTGCTGCGGCAGGACCACGTGCTTGATTATCAAGTGCTGCAAGGGCAGCTTGGCTCGCTTAGCATGGTACTGAAGGGTCCCGGCGAGATTCTGGATGTGAAGGGATCCAATATCGTGGCTTGGCAAGTCCTGGAGAAGGATGGAGAGCGACGATTAGATGTGACTCTCAGTCAGCCGATTACAGATACAACGCAAGTGAGTATCCGTAGCCAAACGCCTTTGGGGGCATTCCCCGTGCGAATGGAAGGCTTGTGTCTTGAGCCAACAGGGACGATTCGCCATTCAGGATTTTTGAGACTGGCGAATCTTGGTTCGGTCAGACTGGAACCCACGGGGTTGTCAGGATTAACACAATTATCCCCAGACCAATTTCCCGGCGAAGCACTGCAGGCACGTCAGGTGTATGTCTATCGATTCCCCGCAGCATCTCATGCTTTTACCGTTGTTGCTGACAGGATTCAGCCCGAAGTGAGTGTTTCGGAATTGCTGCTGTATCAATTGGCAGAGACCGACCGTGTGATCAAGGCTGATATCGAACTTGATATTCGTGAAGCACCAATCCGCGAGTGGAATTTTAGCATTCCCTCCGACTATTCCGTCGTTTCTGTCACGGGAGCAAGCATCGCAGATTATCTCAATGCCAGTGAAGTCGTGGATGGTATTCGTAACTTGAAGACGATATTTGCAAAGGATGTCTCGGGGCGGCAGCTGATTAGTTTGCATCTCGAAAAAAGTGAGCCCGCTGCGGCCGGTGATTGGACATTGCCTCGGATCGAGCACCCCGAAGCAAAATCTGTTCGAGGTGATATTGGAATCATTGGGGCCCCGGGGTTTCGGCTTGCTGTCGAAGCAACAGACCTGCTTGTCGAAAAACCGCTTTCTTACTTTCCAAAGCCAACGGCAAATCTGCAGCAGGCTTTTAGAATTCGGGAGCCAGACTGGTCAGCAACGATGAAAATTGAATTGCTCGATCGCAGCATTCAAAGTGATGTGTTCCACCTCTATTCCCTGAGTCAGGAAACGATCTATGGAAGTGCATTGATCAATTACTTCATCACAGGAGCACCCGTTTCGGAACTGCGGATTACTCTTCCCGAAAACCTGAAAAACGAGGTGGTTGATGGCCAGAATGTTCAGGACTCGCGTCGAGATGGTGACACCTTGATCGTATCTTTGCACCAACCGGTGATGGGACCCTACACACTGTTGGTTACTTTCGAAGAAAAACCAAGTGATACGGATGGCACGTTTGCTCCCGGTCAGGTAGCTCCGTTGGGTGTTCAGGGCGAGCGTGGCTACATCCAGATTGTTAGTCCGATGCAAGTGGAGAGCGAAACAATATCTATCACGGATGGCATGCTCGTTCTCGATCCGTTGGAGTTGCCAGCTGAGTTCAGGCTGTTGAGCACCGCGCCTCCGCTCGGAACGTGGCAGTATACCGAACGACCTTTCAATCTGAATTTGAAGGTCAAGTGGTTTCAGCCGGGTACCACGGTCAGCCAAGTGGTTGAGTTCTCTGAGGCAGAAAGTCGTGTGTCACGGGATGGAGAATTGGTGACCGAAGTGCTGTATTACGTCAAATCTCGAGGAAAGCGTTCACTGAGAATACGGATCCCGGATGAGCCAGTGCGGATGTGGGAAGTCTCCGTTGATGGTAGTCCGGTTACTGCACGGCGATCGGGTGATGAGACCTTGATTCCCTTGCCCGGTGGCATTGATCCCAGCATTCCTGTGGAAGTGCGTTTGCGTTTGGGAAAACCCGCTGTTAGCGAATCGCGACCAGAGCTGATGTTGCCCGTCGTGTTCGCGCCCGTACTCAAAACTGAATGGAGCATAGAGGGGGACGATCAACGCGTCTTGGTGCCTGCTGGTGGTACCGTGGATCCGCCCGTGCCTGTGTTGCGGCCGTCCGGATTTGACTGGTTGGCTAGAAAAGGAACTGTCTCATTTTTTATGATCTTCTTTCTCACGATGCTCGGTCTGGTCATTCGAGGCAGCACTGGTGGCTGGCGACACCTGGGACTGCTGCCATTGGCGGCAGCACTCTATTTTGCTTGGAGTTCGGCCTCGTATGCATCGACGCAGACGGGAGAAGTTGCCCATCTGAGGTTGAGCTTGCCAATTTTGTCAGCAGGAGACACCGTCCGTTTGAATGTGTACAACATCCCCACTTGGCAGGTGAATCTTTCTGTCTTGGGTTGTGTCGTCTTCATTGTAAGTCTTGCCGGACTCATCTGTTCTTGTCTGAGTAAATTTGCAGCATACCGAATCCCTTTGCGTGTGGGATCCGTGTTCCTTGTCTTTACTGCTGTTTTGATGCAGCGCGACAGTGCCCCGTGGTTTTTCTGGCTGATCGCTGGCATCGTGTTGTGTTTGTTCTTGAAGGCCGCTTGGGATGGATTTCGTTCTGCTCAAGCCCAGCATGCTCGCGGAAGGGAACGGAAGAGCGAGAACACGGCAAAAGATTTTGATGCTGAGGCAGATGATCTTGATGGCGGGCCAAACCCTGTGACTGTAACCCTTGTTTTGCTGGGGTTGTTGCTGTCATCGTTGTGCTCGTCCAGTATCGCGGATGAACCAAAAACTCAGCAGGTCACGCAGCCAGTAGCTGCCCAGAATTTGCTGCGGGCAGCAAACTCCATCAAGCAGACATGGGAAATCACACACGGTGATCAACGACTTGTTGCTCGAGGTGAAATGACGCTGACGGGCAAGCCGGGAGATCGTTTTCTGCTTCTCAGGTCACCAGCTGTTTTGACAAATTTTGAGGCTGAGGGACTGCGGCTCACCAAAACCACTGTACCGGGGATCGGACTTGCCTATGTGTTAAGTATTCCAAGTAAAGATGTGGTTGATGGGGAAGCTGCCACAGCTAAACCTGAGAATGAAAAGTTGCCGCCGAACCAAAGCTTTCGCGTGAGTTTTGAATTTCAGGTGGAGGCAGTCAAGCCGATGGAAGGAATTGCGGTACCGACCGGTGATGCTGCCGTTCAGGAAGTAGAACTTGCATACGATGAAGCCGGTTGGGATGTGCTTTGCACTACCGCAGTCAAGATCGAGCCGATCACGGTGAAGGATGAGGAGTCAACTCAAAGTCAGCTTTTGCTGGGACCAGGGCAAGGGGTGGTCGTCCTAAAACCCAAGGCTCGGGATGTCACAGTTGAGGAAACGAAGTTTTTTGTAGAAGCGTCCAACTTGTTCTTGCCGGGGCCCGGAGTTGTGGATGGACGGCACCAATTTAACATTCGTACCTCGCAGGGGCAGGTAAGTGAATTGACCTTGCTTGTCCCCAATGGGCTGACGGTCAGTGATGTTGGGGGGCCCATTGGTTCATGGCAATTCGATGCTGATGACGGCCGACTTACTCTTGAGGTTTCACCTGCACAATCGCGGCCATTCAATATCACGGTCGAGACCCAGCGTGGTTTGGAACCGTTGCCCACCGATGTCAAACTGGCACCGCTCAGGGTGGATGACGCGAATGGCGAAGTCGGATTGGTTGCAATCGCCTTTGGGCCGGACGCGCAGCCCGAAACGTTGCAGCCACAGCAGATGTCAACTGTCAATGTTGGGGACTTCGATTTCAGTTTGAATACTGACCCTGAGGCTGTGTTGCATCGTGTCTATCGCTACGGGGCAAAGGGTGGTGAAGTCGATTTGAGGGTGTCTCCGGTTGATTCAGAGGTCAGGGTGATCAGCAATCAGGTGCTATCGCTTGGCGATGAAAGTGTGGTACTTGCAGTCAAGTTTTCTGCCGAGATATCTCGAACGGGCTTGTTCCAACTGAGTTTCCCACTGCCAGCGGGACTTGAAGTTGAGTCGCTCAGCGGAGCATCACTGCACCATTGGGCTGAGCTAAGTGAAGACGGTCAACGCCAGATTATCTTGCATCTCAATGGGAAAACGATTGGGCCGCAAAGTTTTGCGTTGACTTTGACAGGTAACGCTCCAGCGAACGTTGCTGAGTGGGAAATTCCCCATTTTGAATTAAATGAAGGCGTGCGTCAGACAGGAGATCTTGTGGTGCGACCAACCACGGGAATTCGCTTGCGAACATTGTCACGACAGAATATCTCAGAGACCGATCCGAGAGCCATCGGAGGTAAATCACCGGGCGCCCTCGCTTTTCGTCTTCTGCAACGGGACTGGAAACTTGTGCTGGGGATCGAGAAACTTGAACCCCGGATCTCAGGCAATGTGTTGCAGGAAATTATCTTGCGTGAGGGACAAACACGTTCCGCATTAGTTGCAAATTTCAACGTGCAAAACGCCTCCATTCGTGCCTTGGAAATTGTCCTCCCTATTACCAACGCGGATGAAATAAAAACCTTGCGTGCCATTGGGAAAACGGTGAGCGACCTGGTTCGAATTGATCCGGACAAGAATCTATGGGAGGTTCAATTCAAACGTAGAGTGCTTGGGAAAGTTGAGTTTCGACTTGAATACGAACGTCGAGGTGATCGGACCGAGGAAGCGGAGACACTCCGGCTTGCTCAATTTCCCCAAGCGGGGCAGTTGCCATTCTATTTTGCTGTGCGGGCGGGAGGACGCCTCGAGATTGAAATGGAATCCATGCCCCAAGGTTGGCAGAAAATTGATTGGAATGCTGTGCCGGTTTCGCTACGTGACTCGGAGAACCGCAATGCTCCGGTTGTGACCCTGAGAGCCCAGAAATCTGCCGCGCCGTTGAAAATTAATGTTGAACGACATTCCTTGGCAGATGCGCTCAAACTGCGAGTCGCAAGCGGAACTCTGGTGACTGTCCTGTCACCTCAGGGGGACCAAGTAACGGCTGTGGATGTCAGTATGGAAGTGATTCAACGCAGTAGCCTGAGTGTTGGCTTACCACAGGGGGGAGAGATTTTTAGCATTTTTGTCAACGGCGAGAGTGTTAATTCAATTCGTGTGGGTGGTGAAACCAATGCCTGGCAGTTTTATATTCTGCCCGGGATGGATGATCGAACTGCGAATGTCCGGTTTGTTTATACCGTACCTGGTAACGATTTGAGAAACATGAACTTGGATAGTCCGCAGCTCAATGTTCCGCTGGAAAACATCAAGTGGAGTGTGGTTGCTCCGAAAGGATTTGAACTCACTGACAATGATGGAAATCTTGAACTTGTTGGCAGGGCCAACCAATCGCAGTATGACCTTCAGTCTTATATCTCCAAAACCAAACGCACGCGTCAGCAGAAAGCAGAGCAGGCTGCGAACACGCTGCAGCAAGCAAACCAGTTTATCCAAGCAGGTGAGCAGACCAAAGCCAACTGGGCTCTTAATAGTGTTGCCAATCAGTATGGCCTTGATGCTGCTTCCAATGAAGACGCTCGGATACAGCTTGAGAATTTGCAAACACAGCAAGCGATTGTTGGACTCAATACTCGTCGACAACGACTGTTCTTGGATAACGATCGTGAAGAGCTTGCAGTTGGCGACAATCAACAAATGCGTCAAGCTGCATTGGAAAATCCAATCCTGCAGCAGGATCAGTTGAACTTTCAGCCGCAAGAATTGAGCCAGTTGCTGCGGGGGAATTCATCCGAAGATAATGCGACCCTGCAGCGTATTGCGGGGCGGTTGGTGCAGCATCAAAGAACAACCGAACCCGCTCCGCAGGCAATCGTGATCAACCTGCCTGAAGAGGGGCAGGTCTACACGTTCAGTCGTAGTGTGCAGGTGGCAGAGAACGCCCCTCTGCAACTTGATCTGGATTTTGAGTCGCGTCTGAGACTGCCGTTTCTGAAGTCAACTTTCGCACTCGTGTTGCTGGCTTGTTTTGCTTCCATGTTCGTTTGGGTTCTTGGCCGTCGAAAAATAACCGTTTGATGAGTCGAGGTCGATTGCAGATGCTGTTCGTCGCAATGCGGACGCTGTGAATTTTTTTCCTCAGCCACTGAAAGACCGTGATGTTAAACCACCAACCTCGTTTGTTTTTTCTTGGCCTGGTTACCTTTGTGATGTGCACTGGATTCGCTTGGGCTGCGGGTGGAACCGATGTTGTTGTCGAAAGTGGTGAGCGGGCTCACGTCTTCAAGACATGGCCGCGAGGTACGGGAAACATCGTGAACGATCGCTGTCGGACAACTGGATGGCAGCCTTGGTTCAGCGAGTCGCCGAATGACGTTCAGCACTATGCATTGGTGATAGAGTCGACCGATGACCTGAATCGCTTGCTCGCCAAGATTTCTACGATCGAAGGTGACTTGAAACATATTCGGTTGGCCTGCCAAATAGAGCCGAGTAGCCTTGGCTTTGTCACCAGCATGCCAAAGGGAAATGGAATCCCCGTGATGTTCACCATCGGTGATCAAAAGCAAATAGATGATTAGTACAAGGAACTGGGGAACACCGATGGAAACGATGATTTGACGAAAGCGTTGGCCAAAGGTTTGGTGCTAGAGAAGCCACGTCGGGGAGTAGATAAGAAATTTGGAAAAATGACGTTTGCCAGAGTTGCAACAGCGATCCCACCCACGTTGACAATTTTGTTCAAAACCCGCTTGTTGAGGTTGAACAGTTGAAAATACCGGCTGGAATTGATGTTTTTGTTGGTCAGGTTCCCGTTGGTTTTCATGGGGTCAAGGAAGACGAAGGCTCGGCGAGCATGAAGCGAGCCCGTGTATCAGAGACGCCGAAACTGAAATTCGGCGATGCGTCTTCCGTAACGCGAGCCCGGATCGACCGGTTTCTCGAACAGAGAGAAAGAGTGACAACGCGTTAGTCAATTTTTTGAAATCGGACGCGGTGTTGGCAACTCTGAAAACTCGTC
>CAXGRW010000137.1:0-10068 GCA_964012125.1 uncultured Rhodopirellula sp. | reverse complement strand
TCGTTTCGCGACGTAACTCACTCATTTGTTTGCAGATGTCTTTGACCAGACATACGTGCCCTGATAAAGTGCGTGCGGTTCGATTTTTCCCCATCACTGGCTTTTTACACGGAAGTGGCGAATGATATGCCAACGGAGCAATTTCAACATTTCAGGATAGATTCAAAGCTCGGTTCAGGTGGAATGGGCGAGGTGTACTTAGCGCTCGACCAAAAGTTAGATCGTCTTGTCGCCTTAAAAATCCTTCCCGAGGAGTTGGGTGCAGATCCAGTTCGACGCGCCCGCTTTTTGCAGGAAGCAAAAACAGCTTCTTCGCTCACGCATCCCAATGTTTGTGTGATCTACGAGATCGGTGAGTCTAGCGAGCATCAGCCGTACATTGCGATGGAATTGGTTGACGGTGAACCGCTAGATCAAATCATCGCTGGTCGGGCGCTTCCCATGAACACTGTCATTGATTTTGCATTGCAAGTCAGTGATGCCCTCAGTGCAGCAAGTGAGGTTGAAATTGTTCATCGAGACATCAAGCCGTCGAATATCATGATCAACGGGCGTAAGCAAGCCAAGGTCCTCGACTTTGGGCTGGCAAAGCGTCTGCAAGAACAGCCACTTGGAGAAACCACCGACCTTGCGAAAACACGCGAGGGGCAAATCATGGGTACTCCAAACTACATGAGTCCGGAGCAAGCGTTAGGGAGAAGAGTTGACCACCGAAGCGATGTTTTTAGCCTAGGTGTTGTGATCTACGAAATGGCAACCGGGCAACTCCCTTTTCTAGGAGATACGCTTGGTGAAATCATTAACCAGATTGTTCATTCCGTTCCGCGAGCTCCCACGCGACATAACCCAGAAGTACCGGTTGATCTTGAACGAATCGCGCTGCGATGCCTACGGAAATCGCCAGAGGAGCGGTACCAAGACGCTAGTGAACTTCACGATGCTCTACGCGAATTGAAAAATGGTTCGCTGCCGGTAAGCCGCGAACCAAACCTTGGTTTGACACAATCGAACGTTGCTTTGCCACTCAGTTCAGGGTCAAGCACGAACTTGTCGGCGGAATTAATAAAGAACACAGATGTTCTCATTAGTTGTGCAGAATTAGATGATCAGCCAATGTCCGTAGGCGGTGAAGGTTGGGTGGACCGGTTGAAACGTAATCTCAAAATCAAGATCGAACAACTGACTGGAGACTGCCTCAAAGTTGAGACGGCCTCTCTTCCGCCCGGGAAACTCGAGGTCGAGGATACCGTCTACGAAAGCATGGCAACTGCCCGCACCTTGGTGTCTGTGATCTCGCCGCCGTTCATCAAATCGAAAGCTTGCAATCAGAGTGTTGACGAGTATTACCGAACAGCCACTCGGGTGGGTGAGGCCCCGCGTGATCTCAGCCATAGATTGTTCAAGGTTTTTAAGAGCCCAGTTACGAGCAATGAGATTCCACCGGGGATTTCTGGCGCACTAAGTCAGGTGCCCGCGTTCGAATTTTATGACACGTGCTCTGACACCGGCCGGGTAAGAGAGTTTGATGATTCGTACGGGGATGATGTATCGCAGCGCTACTACGAACGGGTTTATGATCTTGCGTATGAAGTATGTCAGGGGTTGCGTCATCAAACCACTCATTCCGAGGCGATCGAAACAAATGCTGGATCACGCAGCGTACATGCGATTAAGACGGTGTTTCTTGCAGAAACAACTTCGGATTTAAATGACGCCCGGGATCGATTGAAGCGAGAGCTGCTTGAGCAAGGGCACCGTGTCCTTCCTGATCGCGCACTCCCGCAGATAGCTGGCGAATTGGACAATACGCTGCAGTCGTATCTCGAACAGTGTAACTTTGCAATTCATCTCATTGGCAATCGATATGGGATTGTTCCAGAAGACGCTTCGGACAGTAGCGTTGTTTTGCAAAATTCTGCTGCATCGAAATGTAGCACCGAGCGCAGTAACACCGAGCGTAAATTACCTCGCATCATCTGGATGCCGCGAGACGTTGCGCCCACTGACACTCGGCAGACCGAATTCATCGAATCCCTTGTTCAGGATCCCGCAGCCCAAGCTGGTGCTGATGTCATTCGCGACACAATGGAAAATCTAAAACAGCTTCTGGATGAACGATGGCAAAAAGAAGCTCAGCAGATTGCTAATTTACCGTCTAAGTCGGACAGCCAAATCATAGATGATGTGGCTCGTTTGTACCTTATTCATGACATTGAAGACGAACAGGCAATCGAGGAACTCGAAGATTACTTCTACGAGTTGGGGATTGAAGTGATCCTCCCTGAATTCGAAGGTTCAGAATCGCAAGTCAGCGCCGTGCACATTCAGAACCTGAAGGATTGCGATGCTGTACTTGTCTATTACGGCACAACCGGTAAGAGTTGGGTTGACATCAAATTGCGGGAATTGACCAAGGCAGTGGGTTACCGCGATGGCCGCCCAATTGACTTGCGTGCCGTGTATATAGCTCCTCCCGAAGATCGACGAAAAGAGCGATTCAAGACGCTGTCGGCTGAACTGATTCGCCAGACAGGCACCGAGCTCACTGACTCGGATCTTAAAAAGCTGGCGACTCGAATAAAAGAACTTAAAACAAAATCGACGAATGGCTGACATGACGGAATCACCATTGAACCCCTTTCCCGGTTTGCGTCCCTTCGCTGCAGAAGAAGATTTCCTTTTTTTTGGGCGGGAACAGCAAACCAACGAACTGCTTGAATTGCTTCGGGTGCATCGTTTTCTCGCAGTGGTTGGAACTTCTGGAAGCGGTAAGTCTTCGCTCGTGCGCGCCGGGCTACTTCCCGCGTTGTTCGGTGGAACAATGGTGTCAGTCGGTTCTCGTTGGGAAGTTGCAGTGATGCGTCCCGGCGGAGACCCGATAAAAAATCTCGCACAATCACTCATCGACTGCGACCTATACGATCCAGATGATCCGGAGTCCCTTCCGAGAATTATGGCGACTTTACGCCGGAGTCGGAACGGTCTGGTTGAAGCGATTCGTCAATCTGACTTGGGTGAACGGCATAACCTGCTTCTTGTGGTTGACCAATTTGAAGAGCTGTTTCGATTTAGAGCCGATAGTATCGAACAGCAGGAAGTTGCCTCCGAGTTCGCGCAATTGTTGCTCAACGCAGCAAATGCAAAGGACCTTCCGATTTACGTCACGCTAACCATGCGATCTGACTATCTGGGTGAGTGCGCACAAATCTCTGGACTAGCAGAAGCAGTGAATCATGGCGAGTATCTGATCCCGCGTCTGACGCGGGATCAACGCCGAGATGCCATTGAACGACCGGTTGCTGTTGGGGGGGGAAAGATCAGTGGCAGGTTAATCAATCAGTTGCTTAACGAGGTGGGGGATGATGTTGATCAATTGCCCGTGCTTCAGCACACCTTAATGCGAGTGTGGGATCATTGGGAAAATGATCATCAAGAAGGTGAACCCATCGATATTCGACACTATGAGTCGGTCGGTGGGTTAAATCACGCACTATCCCAGCATGCTGATGAAGTTTACCGTGAGTTAGGCACCGAGCAGGCCCAGTTGCTGTGTGAACGGATATTTAAGGCGCTAACCGAATGTGGAACGGATGCACGTGGGATCCGCAGACCGACAAACATGGGAATGCTGTGTCAGATCGTTGATGGCAGCGTTGGCGAAGTGAGTACTGTCTTAGATGCTTTCCGAAAAGTAGGTAGGACGTTTGTCATGCCTCAGGAAGACGTCCCGATTGAATCCACAACTGTCGTCGATATTTCTCATGAGAGTCTGATGCGAGTGTGGCAGCGTTTGCGTCAATGGGTCGACGAAGAATCACAGTCCGCGCGGGTGTATCGAAGGCTTGCGGAGACTGCGGTTTTGTTCGCAGACAACCGCGCAGGCCATTACCGCGATCCCGACCTGTCAATCGCATCGGCGTGGCGTGAGCAGAACACTCCCAACAGGCACTGGGCGGATCGCTATTTCGTAGGCTTTGAGAATGCCGTTGGCTTTCTTGAACAGAGCCAAGTTGCGGCGAAGTCAGAGGAACAGAAGCTTGAATTGAGACGCCAGAGAGAGCTTGAGCAAGCTCGGCAACTCGCCCAAGCACAGCAGAAAGCACGTCGTCGTTCGCAAGGCTTCATGGTATGCGCCATTGTGGCAACCATCATCGTTTGTTTGTTCTGGCTGGAGGCTGATAAAAGTGCCGAAGAAGCTGCTGAGAGTGCCAAAGAAGCACAACGAAACGAATTACTTGCTGAGCAGAATGCCGATAAAGCACGTCAGAATGAACAGTTTGCGAAGGATGCAAGACAGGCTGCGGAGATCCAGCGAGAAATTGCCGAGAGTGAAGCGCAACGCAATCGACTGGGGTTGTACGCTGCAAGCATTCGGCAAGCAGAGCGAGAGCTTGTATCGAGTGCATCTCGCAATGCTGGTCTGTTGGAACTTGATCAGTGGAACCACGCGACAGGGATTGATGGAACGGCCAACAGTCCAGCCATGCGTGATTGGGAATGGTATTACCTCAAGGGTCTTGCCAGAAGCTTGAACGCTGACCCACGTATTGAAAGTTTGAAACTAGGGAGTCGTGTCAACTTTGCAGGCAAATGGTCTCCGGATGGCAAATTGTTGGCTGTTACTGGGCTAGGTAAACAAGTGCTGATTATCGACGCACTGTCCAAGCAAATCATTCAAAGCTTTAGTCGGAAAACGCTGGAGTTCTGCCCTCGGATACAGTGGAGCCCTGACGCGGGGTCGATAGCGATTGATGCTTGGTGGGGTGCGGTTGAGGTGTATGACGTTCAAACCGGTTTGCTAACGCAGGTTCTCAACCACAACGGCGGTAACACCAATTCAACGCTCAGTTGGAATCGACACCAAAACTTGATTGCGTACAGTCTCGATCAAGGAAAGATTGGGATTTACGACATGGATCACGGGCAGTTGGCCCATGTTATCCCAACCTCAAGCCGCATTCATGCCATTGAGTGGAGCCCTGATGGAAAGCAGTTAGCTTATTCGGTCATTCCAGGTGGTTTGCATGTGATCGACTTTCCATCACTGGAGGTGAGTTACAAACTCGGTAGCCGTTACGTTGATCGGCTTCGCTGGACTCCTGATGGCAAGAGAATCATTTGTCAAGATGCTCAGCCTAGCCAGCTGTTTGTTGTAACGCCGGCCGAAGATACCCATACGAAAGCAGTTGAGTCCGGGATTGGCGGTATTTGGGGAATGGCCATGCATCCAGATCAACCTTGGGTGGCCCTTTCTGGCCCGCGTGGAGAAATCGGTCTCTTTGATTATGAACAACTGAAGTTAAGTGACTCGATCACCGGTTTCTCGGGCATGATGGTGGGTGTTGACTGGCGGCCTCAGGGTGACCTGCTGTTCGTATCTGGTTTGACCCAAGGTGCAACCATGCTTGTCGATGTGTCCAAGAAACGTCGTACATTACTTGAAACCGGTGTAGATCGGACTGGCGATGACGCCTTGTCAACCGCTTTGGACTGCAAACTTGCTCCGGATGGACACCGGGTATCGTTTACTTCAGATGTGCCGGGCCGAATTCTTATTGCTGATTTGAGTGTTCAACGAATCACCTCTCAGATCGAAACACCTTTGAATGAACTCGTTTACAGTTATGCGTGGACAGGCGACGGTAAACGACTTGCAGTAGCCGGTGAAAAAACACTTTTGATACTTGACGGGAATTCGCCCAGTCAGGTTGATGCCAGTTACTCCCTCGAAGATATTGGTCGTGTCGCAAGCTTAGACTGGTCGTCCGATGGAAAGTATCTCGCTTTCACCCAAGGTATGAATGCGAAATCAGACTGGGGCGTTTTTCAGTTTGACCAGGAATCGTTGCAACTGATTCAATTCGATGGAATTGACAGTCTTCCGAATGCGGTAAGCTGGCATCCTACTAAACCGATTCTTGCCGTTGGACTCGGACAAGTTGGTCGTGACGGCAGCCCGGTACAGCTTTGGGATGTCAATGACCAGCAGCTGCTGCTCACCATTCCAACCAATGAACTGAAAGTTCAAGACCTTGAGTTCAGCAACGAGGGGGACAGGCTCGCGGTTGCGTTTGATCGCCCGGTTGGATTGGTTGCTTTTGAGTCGTCGGGCTCAATTGCAGTGTTCTCAACAGTAGACGGAGAGTCGTTGGGGAATTTTCCACGGCAATCAGTCCGCCTTTCTGACATCCAATGGAACTCCACGGACCAGCGTATTGCTACCTCGTCTTTCGACGGAAAGGTTCGTGTCTGGAGAGACGATGGCACAGAACTACTCACTCTCAATCCATTCGAGTCCGCACCCGTACGCTCCGCATTCTGGGATAGCAGTGGCGGAACATTAATTGCCTGCTCAATGCGGAACACCTATCTGAACTCATGGTCAATTGAAGACAGTCTCAATGAAGTCTCGGTGCAGGGTTCACCTGAATTGTTGGGCAATCTTGTTGCAAAAGCAGAGACCGATCCCTCAAAAATCGCAAATGTTTATGCTGCCAGTGGCCAATTTGCCAACGCTGCAAGCATCTTTGAAAGGCTTGCAGCAGAAAACGAAGAGGCTGTGGTGTTTCCGACAAGGTACTGGCGGCTACGGGAACTTCCGGGACAACTTGCAGAACTTGGACAGAATGATCGTCTCGCACTTGATCCACATCGGGTCGAATCGCTTCTTTCGGACTTTTTGACTCCAACACAATGGCAACAGCCGAACGCTTTCATCAGCAATTGGGAATACATTGGCCAAGATTCCACGAGGTTCAATCTTCAGGGGGCGACCCCGCAAACCACCGAAGCTATTCAGGTGGTGGCCACTCGATATTATTCTTCACGACCTACTTCCGCAGCACTGGTATTGGGAGGTGGCGAGAATGTCTTTGTGTGGCATGATGGCCAACTCGTTCTCGAACACGATAGACCTGGCATCATGAGCAATGGCGAGCTGGGCGTTGTTCTGGAGTTAAGGAAAGGTTGGAATGACCTTCTGTTTGTGGTGTATTCGGAAACCAAACAGCTAGAGCTTGAGCCCTATTTGCTTGAAACGCCAGCACGCATTCTTTCCAACAGTTCTGTGACGTGGGATGGGATTTCAAATGGACAATTCGCAGCATTTGTTAACGCAAGTAAGCTATCGGAAAGCGTCAAGAAAACGATTGAATACCAACTTGGGATTCAAGCAGGGAAAGCCGACGCTGCGGACTCAGGCCTCCGAGCGATTGATGCGAAACCCCAAGTAACACACTTTGCTCATGCAGCAATGCTCCAAGAGGCTGGTCGCTTTAAGCAAGCACTGCAGTACGCAGAGGAATTGTATGAAGATAAGCCTTCACACCATTCCGCTTTTACACTGGGGGCATGCCTTGCAACCGAAGATGGTATTCCGCTTGTCAGTTCCGCTGCCACTTGGCACTCGTATAGCTCAAATCACACGGGAGCTGATTTTGATATCCCTCAGTTGCTGGCGGAAAAAAAACCGGATGATGAACGTGTGCTGAAACAGGAATGGTCAGGTGGTGGATTGACAAGCTGGATTGGGAATGGCGGTTTTCCCAGATCCATCTCTCACCGGGCTGCTGACGATGTCGTGCTTCTTCAAGCGACATTTGAAAATACCATGCCGCTGAAAACGCTTCTGTTCGAAATCGACACGCTCGACGGATTTGTTGTCTATCTGGATGGGATTGAGTGCTACCGGGACAATTTAAAAGGAACGGATACGTTCAACCTTCGCGCGCAACAAAATAGTCCGCAACACAACTTCAATTATTCCAGACGGCAGATACCGTTAATGATGGAATTGGCACCTGGGAAACACGAACTGGCGGTGAGTGTTCATCAAGACGCCAGCAGAATCCACCTGCATGTTCGCTGCCCAACGCTCACCGGATTCTCTGGACCTCAAGTGGAAACGCGCGAGACACAGCCACCCGAAGTCGAGTTGGCATACCACCTTGTCTCTGCAACTGTCCGCGGTCACTTTAACTGGAAGCGAGTTAACGCTCTGATTGAGGAAGGTATTGACCCGCTTTACGTCGAAGACCAGTCGCGACACATTTATGCGGTGCTTGAGTCCACTCGCTCACTTACCAACGATGAAAAAATAAGTCTTGGTAGCCTTTTGTCTGTGGCCTCGTTACCCGCACGGTCGTTCAATATTGCTCTTGCCATTGAACCCACCCTACGCAAAAACGACTCCGCCTTAATGCATCGTTTCTTGCGGGATTGGCAACAATCTGACACGATTGATGCTCGGTTGATGGCTGCCCAGTTGCTCGAAAAGATTGTGGTTGGCAAAGAAGCGTACGGGTCTGCAAGAGACGCTGTCTTCGAGGATTTACGCTTTGAGCAATTGAACAGCAACCAGCAGTTACTCATCAGCACACTTGCACTTACTGAATTGACCAAGAAGCAGGCTGATCTGCTTCGCCAATGGAAGTCTCAGTCCACCATTTGGGCGACGCGTTCAAGCGATGGATGGATGCAAGAAATTGCAAACGCTCTCTTGGCGAATCAGGCACCGGACAAAACCACACCACGCCTTGAAGGTCTTCTTCGCTTTGAATTAGCCGAAACAAATGATCCAATTGATCGTTACTTGGTGTCGGCGGTATTGAGCCAGTCAATCAGTGCGTCTGACACCGTGGCCGCTGGCGAACGTCTCGAATTGCAGGATCAGCTTCACAGTGAAATTGTCAGTAAATTTACTAAACAGGGCGAGATGCCGGTCTACTTGGAGCAATGGATCAAATACCAATTAGCTCGCACAATCCTGAGTGACCTCGATCGGTCCACCGCTAGGAGTCGGTGACCACCACCCTGATTTTGATTGGCAACTTTGGTGGGTTGCCAGTCGCACTTGCCCACGGGGCCGTCGGCATCGCGTGTGATTCAAGCGGCTTTTTAACAAGGGGCCATGCGGAAGCTATATGGCGTTCGGATCCATAGCAAATAAGCTTCTGCGTTTTGTTGCGATGTCGGTCGTGCGTGAAGCTGGATTCGATCACCCTTATTCAGCATGAATTACTGTGCCGGGCTCGAATTGCTGTGTTGGGATCGAAACGCTGTGTTGGCGGGACATGCTTTGTCGGCGGGAAACGTTGACGTGTACGTTTTCTTGCAACACAGTTCTCGTCAGGATCGTAAATTGCTCTGTTCAGATGCGATCTCATCTTCGTCATCGCCTTGATCTCCCAAGTTGATTGCCCACCAGTAAAACTTAAGCATCCCCCCAAGTAACACATAGGTAACGAGAAAGATGTCAAATGTCTGATGTTCAGCGAGTACATGCGGCCAGAGGTAGATTCCTAACCGTGCAGCCAGAATTAAAATCAGTCCCGGGAAAAAGAGTTTCGCAACAATTTGAGCTGTCCACAGAATCCCCACGATGGGGAACAACACGAGCATCAGTCCCACATAAGCCAGCACCGGATAGCACCCTTCGATGTGCGTAGCGAATACGGGGATGCTTCGCCTTTCATAAGTATCATCTTCGACTGTTGCTCGGCAGCAGATTTCCTGCTCTTTTTCGGACCACCAACTCCAGACCCAAATCCGATTGTTCCAACGTTTGGGACATGATACTTCAACCTTCATCTCCTTACGCATCCCTGCGGCTTCAAAAACGCTCTGGGGTACGAAGTATCCGTGAAGTATTTTGCCGCCGGCGTATTCGTCAGAAGCCTGCTGGAACGTGGGGGGAGTTCGCTCGATTCGATCAAGTTTCATGGTGAATTCATACTCATCGGTATGTTCAGCACCAGTCTTGACTGTCGCAGGTTGCCCGCGTGAGTTGGAGCCACGGTTGAGGTGCAACAATAGCGATCGGCATTCATTGGACATTCTCTGACTCCACATCCAAGGTGATAGATCTCACTGAATCTCGAAGCGTACGTCGTGTGTTGGGCCTACGAGGGCCATTGCGACCACAGCCCAAGGTAAAGCATCCGATGATGAGATGCAAAGAATCGGGCGACCCATTCGTGGCGTCGGTTTCAGATGTTCCCAGCAGTTATCCGATCCTGGAGCATCTGGCTAGATCACGGGCTGGGACTTTTAGGTTACTGACTTAGGTGG
>CAXGRW010000136.1:0-10099 GCA_964012125.1 uncultured Rhodopirellula sp. | reverse complement strand
GCTTGTTGCTGGGAACCGCTAATGTTCTCGTGCTTGATGAACCCGGAAACCACCTCGATGTGGAAACTGTTGAAGCGCTGGCCGAGGCACTGGAGTTGTATAAAGGCACAGTTGTGTTCACGAGTCACGACAGGCACTTCATGCAACGAGTAGCTACCAGCGTGATCGAGGTGCGTGATGGGAGCGTGAAAAATTATTTCGGCAACTATCAGACGTACTTGGAGTCAGTTGAAAAAGAGATTGATGATGGGGAGCGGGAACGTACGGGGAAAGTCAAAGGTGCGTCAGGCGGACCAGTCGTAAAAGGGGGCGTGGGAGATTACCGAAAAGCTCAGCGAGATCAGCGGCGTGCTGAGAAAGAACTGAAAAATCTTGAAAAGAAGATCGCGCGGCTGGATGATGAGAAACGGGGAATCAACGATAAATTGCTCTCGGAAACGG
Organism: uncultured Rhodopirellula sp.; assembly: GCA_964012125.1. Classification (GTDB taxonomy): domain Bacteria; phylum Planctomycetota; class Planctomycetia; order Pirellulales; family Pirellulaceae; genus Rubripirellula. Next base: position 9,658 of record CAXGRW010000136.1, on the reverse strand, counting down.
ACCCAGATGAGGCTGTTCGCCTGCATCAGCAACTCACCGAACTCACCGAGGAACTGAATCTATGCGAAGAGAAATGGATGGAACTTAGTGGGGACATGTGACAGGCCGGTTGAGCAGCGTCGCGAAGATCCTTCGTGCTGTGGAGGCAGGTATCCGTGTCGAGTAGGTTTCAGCAACTTGAGCTGGTCGGAATTTCGCCAGATTTCTAAAGGATGCTGTTGGCATGATCGATTCGTCGGGCAAGAATGATCCAGTGGCGGTACTGGACCTGGCGGCTATGTTGGATTTGGCCAATGCCGGTCAGCTTTTACCTCTCTTTTTGATTTTCACACTGCTGTTTTGCAATTGAGTTCGAATGCTTGTTCCGCCTCTGCATATTGGTGATCTGGTCATCGACCCTCCTGTTCTGCAGGCGCCGATGGCAGGATTCACGAACGCCGCTTTTCGTGAAGTCGTTCGGCAGTTTGGTGGGGTTGGATTGTTGGCCACCGAAATGGTCAATGCCCGGGGATTTGTCTGGATGGACGAACACGTCGCTGAACATCCAGATCGTTTGTGGGGAGTGGCTGAGGAGCCTCGGCCACTGGCAGTTCAGATTTGGGACAACGACCCGGAAACGATGGCCAAAGTGGGACGCCGACTGGCGGAGGAATATCAGGTCAGCGTGGTCGATATCAATTTTGGTTGTCCGGTCAAACAGGTGACGGAAAAAGCACACAGCGGCAGTTATCTGCTACGCGAGCCTCAGCGGATGTTCCAGATCATTCACCGACTGGTAGAAACTTGTTCTCCGACACCGGTGACTGCCAAGATTCGCCTTGGATGCTCACGCGACTCTGTGAATTGCAATGAGGTCGCCAAGGTGGTTGAGGAGGCAGGAGCGGCAGCATTGACGGTACACGGCAGAACAGCTCGTGATATGTTTCGTGGCAATGCCGATTGGGACCGGATCAGTGAAATCAAGCAGCATTTGCGAAATATACCACTGATCGGAAACGGTGATCTTGACTCCGCGGAGAAGGTTGTAGCAGCCTTCGAGAATTACGATGTGGATGGGGTGATGATTGCCCGAGCCTGTTTGGGCAGGCCTTGGTTATTTGCGCAGGCTGCCGCCGCCTTGCGGGGTGATGTTATTCCACCTGAGCCAACCTTGGATGAACAGCGGGATGTGATGCTGAATCATTACCGTCTGGTGGTTGATCGTTTCGGGGAAGAGAAGGGGACCATTCTGATGCGCAAGTACGCCTGTTGTTATGCCCAAGGGAAACGTGGAGCGAGGTTCTTTCGGACGCATGTGGCAAAAGTTTCAGGATCCGCTGAGTTTTACAGCGTAGTGCGTGATTATTTTCCTGGTTCAGAACCAGTCGATGCGGCTTCGACAGAATTGGCTACCTAGGCAGATTTATCCCAAGTCGGGAGAGTGCCTCACGGCTGCCTCATGGGCTTTACTCGCTGCGTTCAAGCCAACAAGCGTTGAACATAAGCCTTGAAATTCCGCATGTCATCCGGCAGTTCGCCGGGTCCCACAACCAAAGGTCCCTTTTCAGGTTGGGTGTGCAGGCCATGGCTTCCACGTACCAGCTGGGCATCCAAAGGAATGACATCCATCTTGTAACGCATTCCAATCTTCTTCTGCGCCAGACGCGACATGGCCCTGACTTTGCTGGTGATGAACAGCTCGCATGGGTCGTAGCCAGGTTTGCGATGAATGTCGACCGTTCGGGAGAAATCGGGGGCGAGAGAATCGTCGAGCCAGTAATAGTACGTGAACCAGACATCCGGTTCTGACAGTGCGATCAGTTCACCACTTCGGGGGTGATCAAGTTCAAGTTCGGCGGGGCGGGCAACGCGGTCAACTCCGGGAATGGATTGCAAAGCCTTGGCGACCTCATCGATCTTGTCAGGATTGCGCACGTAGATGTGGGCAAGTTGGTGGTCCGCGACTGCGAAGGCATCCGATTCACCGGGCATCATCATTTCACCAAAGGGACCAGGTCGGACAGTCAACCAGCCCATTTCTCGCAGGTAGCGATTCAGGTGAACAGGTCGTTGGACTGGCACTAATCCATACTCGGAAACAACGATGACTTGCGCATCAATGTCGTTTGCTGCGTCGATAATTCTGCCAGCACACTGATCCAATTCGGCGACTCTTTGAGGGTCATGGTCTGGAAGACGCTGGAAGTCGTAATCAAGATGCGGCAGGTAGGCCATCGTCAGTTTGGGACGATTTTCTCGCATCACGATCGCGGTGGCGTCGGCGATCCACTCACTGCTGGGAAGCCCGGCATTGGGGCCCCAAAATGAAAAGAATGGAAATGGTCCGAGACGTCGGACCAGATCGCACTGGGTGTGATCCAGAATGTCAAATACTTTCGATCCGTCACATCCGTAATGTGGTTTTGGGGTCGCGCTGTACTTCACAGGGGCCGATTGATTAAACCACCAAAACATTTTGGCAGTTTCAATTCCCTCATAGAATTTTTGACCCGAGATCAGTGAGTTAGCTTGTTGCCAGAAGCGGATTTCCTGTGTGTCACGGTAGTACCAGCCATTTCCAACAATGCCGTGTTGAGCGGGGGATAGACCTGTCAGCAATGTGGCCTGTGATGTGCATGTCACAGCCGGTAGCGGGGATCGCATTGGCTGTGACCCACCGAGTGCTGAAATGCGAGGAGCGTATTTCAGCAGTTCGGGTGTCAATCCGACAGCATTGATGATGCAAACGCGTGTCATACAGGTGGTTTCAGAGGAAGGGATGAGTCAGCGGGGAATGGTTAAGCTTCCTCTGCGTTCCCGCCTTCTGCAATATCCAGTTCACCGGCTTTGTATTTTGCCCAGTACTTATTCAATTCCCGTTTGACGATACCACTCAGCAGGAATACTCCCAGCAAGTTGGGAAAGCTCATCCCGAGAATCATCAAATCGCTGAAGTCAAGAATGTTGCCAGCGGTAACGATTGAACCAAGCACTGTGAAGCAAAGGAACAGGATTTTGTAGACGATCGACAGTCTTGCCCCAAAGAGTTGCACCCAGCAACGTTCGCCGTAATAAGACCAGCTGATACAGGTCGAATAGGCAAACAGTACAACGGCAAAATACAGGATGTAACGAAACCAGTCGTAGCCACCTGTGGTGAAAGCAAAAAGAGTGACTTTCGCTCCCTGATTTTGAGCAATCGCTTCGGTCATTTCTGGTGCGTTGTAGGCGCCGGTAACGATCACGACGAGAGCGGTGATGGTGCAAACCACCACGGTATCAATGAAAGGTTCGAGTAATGCAACGATTCCTTCGCTGACTGGTTCATCTGTCTTGGCTGCAGAGTGGGCGATCGCGGCCGAACCCACACCAGCTTCATTACTGAATACGGCACGTTTTACACCGATGACAAGTACGCCGAGGAAGCCGCCATAAATTGCGTCAGGCTTAAACGCTTCGGTCCAAATTAGACTGATCGCAGCAGGTATGCCATCGAAGTTGATTGCCAAAATAAATAGGGCGGCAAGAACGTAGGCCCCACACATGAAAGGAACAATTCTGCTCGCCACTGCACCAATGCTTCGCATTCCGCCGACGATCACAATGCCGACCAATGCAGCCATGATCACGCCGTAGATGACGGGGAAATCTTGCAAGATGGGGACGTCACCACGAATGGCTTCCAACGACTGCCCAATTTGAAATGCGTTGCCGCCACCGAAACTCGCTCCGACACAGAGCAACATGAAAAGGACTGCCAGAAATTTCCCTAAAGGTGCCATGTTGATCTCTGCCAAACCGACCTGTAGGTAACGCATCGGGCCACCCAGAACGTGTCCGTCCTCATCTTTGGTCCGGTAGAGTTGCCCCAGAGTGCATTCAGCAAACTTGGCAGACATGCCCAAAAGTCCAATCGCGATGATCCAAAGACAAGCTCCGGGGCCACCTGTTCCGATTGCGATTGCAACACCGGCAATGTTGCCGAGGCCAACGGTGGCTGAGAGGGCGGCTGATAACGCCTGAAAGTGAGATACCTCGCCAATTTCGCCCGGTTTGTCATACAAACCACGCGTCAGATCAATCGCATGCTTGAAGGCACGAATATTGATGAAGCCCATTCGAAGAGTCAAAAAGACTGCGCCTGCTAATAACCATACGACGACGAATGGAATACTCGTCCCCAGCCACGATTTGGTTCCAAAATCAAAAAACAGAACGGTAGCGAAAGGACTGACAACGTAGTTTCCAAAGATTTCGTCGATTTGTGCAGCAAGGCTCGCTTCTACTTCCTCTGCAGTTTCCACTACTTCCGAGGGTTGGGATTCTGGCGAATCTGTCTCGGAAGCCCCAGCAACAGAGCCGGCTTTGCCGGCTGGTTCGCTGGCTGGTTCGCTGGCTGGTTCGCTGGCTGGTTCACCGACGGATGGTTCACCGACGGCGGGTTGATCAGAGGTGGGTGATCCGTCGGTCTGGGCCGCGAGAGATCCGATGGGAAGCCAGGCAAGAGCCAGCAAAAGAAGTGCGAGACGTGGGGTAGGCATGATCCACTCACTAGCAGCTGTGGGTTGAGTAAAATTGCGGGAATGATCACCCGCTGCAACACAGGCTAAAGCCTTTCGCGTCTTAAATCGACACCACGCAAGAAGAAACCACGGTCAGAACGGTTGTAAAATTTCCCGCGGTCTCCAAGTTTTGTTCGTTTCGAGAACGACAAACGTCTCTTTCTATGCGGAGACCTCGTGACGTCTGCGGGAAGTCGATGCGAGCACGAGTTGAGACGAGATGGGATCGTGTGATTGCGGCTTTGAACGCCAATTTGCCAGAAAAACCGTAAAAAAACTCGTAAACAACATCGTTCGGCGTCGATTTCGTGGCGTGGGAAGGCCCGCGAGTGGGACCGAAAAGCCGCGTTTTGAGGCAGGGAGAACCCTGATGATGGTCAAAAAAGCCATAAAAACAGCGATCTTGGAAGCTTCTACGGCACAGAATCGCCAGAAGCTGAAAAGAAAGTGGTCAGGGGCGGGCTCGAACCGCCGACACCGGCCTTTTCAGGGCCGTGCTCTACCAACTGAGCTACCTGACCTAGGTACTTTGATATTGCCACTTTAATCATGACAAAAACAAATCGGAAGCACCTTCGTCGATCAATTCGACGAGAAGCGATCGTAGGGTATGATGCGTAAGGTCGTCAATCGGTTCACCTCTTCTCCATTTGCGGGTTTCGATCTCCGCAAAAAAATATTCTTCTGTTTTCAAGGTTCGAACAGGCTTGTCCATGAGTATTCGTGAAAGTAATCACTCACCTCGGTTTCGGCCGTTTACAGCTTTGATAATGCTGTTGCTGGTCGTTGTTGCTGGTAGGCCCACGTTTGGCTACACGCCGACCGATCCGGTGGTGACGAAAATGGTGAATCAGGGTGTGTCGTATCTTGAGAAATTATCGGACAAGGATTTTGGCGGTGGTGATCCTTTCTCTGCGATCGCTGGCGAGGCGGTTTTGATTGGGTATGCCCACCACAAATGCCGGCACGATCCGGACAGCGCGGCTGTGAAAAGAGCGTTGAAAAATGCTAAGGCAGTTGTAAGTGCTTTGACCAAAGGCGGGGGGAAGACACCCCAGAAGCGAACCTATGTCATCGCGATCTGTGTTCTGCTCTTCGCGGAAGTTGATGCGGATGCCTATCGCAGCGAGCTGCAGACTCTGCAGCAGTACCTGGTGCAATATCAAAGCGGGAATGGCGCGTTTTGTTACCCGGATGACGATCCCAAGAAAAGTGGCGACATCTCGATGAGTCAGTATGGAATGCTGGCTATCTGGACGCTCGACCGAAACGGTATCCCACTCGATTACAACCGCGTGACTGAGAGTCTGCAGTGGTTGTTACGCGTGCAGGATCCGGGTGGTGGTTGGCCGTATCATGCGATGGACCCAGGAGCGGGTAAGGGTAATATCGCGCAGAGTAAACGTGAAATGACTGATTCCATGGCCTTGGCTGGTGGAAGTAGTCTATTGATCGGTGGCGACGCGTTGAGGTTGTGGGGTAACACGGATGCTGATGCGGATACAGGAATCCCCGGGTTACCCAAGGCAATCAAAATTTACAAAGAGGACAAGAACGTCAAACGCCGTAAACGGGGCTCCATGAGCGAGACTCCGATCAAGCGTTCTATTGGCTTTATGCGGGGTTGGCGTCAAAAAAATCCATATAAAAAATCAGGGATCGACTGGTACTATTACCGAATTTATACGCTGGAGAGATTTGAGAGCTTCGTCGAAATTGCCAACGGCTCACCTAAAGATCTCAGTCCTAGCTGGTACAACCGAGTTGTTGATGAATTGAAGCAGACACAGGGAGCTGATGGGGGATGGACGGATCGTTCACAAACTCGACCTCCTGTGAGCACGGCTTTTGCACTGCTGTTCCTCATCCGTAGTACACAGAAAACGATCTTCACGATGAGTCAGGGTAGTCTTCAAGGTGGATACGGCTTGCCCAAAGACACCACTGACATTCGTGTTGATGGCACTCAGATCAAGGGGCGTCCTGTAGCTGCTCAAGTGACGGATATGCTCGACATCCTTGAGAAAGACGGTGCCGGCGATACGGAAGGTAAATCAATTCCCGATGATCTTGAGTTGGATACCGACCCAGCAGTGAGGGCTTCACAAATGGATCGCCTGGAAAGATTGGTTAGGGGTAGCCAATCTTGGCAGGCCCGCCGAGTGGCAGCGCGATTGCTCGGGAAAAGTGATGAGCTTCGTGTTGTGCCGTCACTCATCTATGCTCTCAGTGATCCTGATACTTCGGTACGCCGTTACGCGAGGGATGGCCTCAGATTTATCAGCCGTCGGTTCGACGGATTTGACTTGTCAAACGATCCGACTCCGGCCGAGGTCGATCAGGTTCAGGGAAAGTGGCGGGATTGGTATCGCACCATGAATCCAAAATATGTGTTCTTGGACTACGATCTGTAGGCCGTGCACAGGATCAAATTAGTTAACGCAGACTCGACTTAAGAACAGATTGATAGGTTTTCGAAATGGCATCAGCTATGGGCCAAAAAACGACCGATGAGACAGCCCAAAACGCATCAGACCAAACACAGGCTGAGACGCGGGTTCACCAACGGGCGGCTGAACGTGAGAAATTGCGGACCAGCCGTTTTGATCTGGTCACATCGTTTTTGATGGCTCTTATTCTGTTCATCGGTACGCTGACGCTGATGGTCGTTATTATTTTCCTAACCACTCGTTGGGCATTTCCGCCTCGTGCGATCGAGCCGATCATTGAGAATCCAGCCGGACGGGGTGAGAATCCCGAGGGCTTCGAGCGAGATTTTGAGCCGCCAGGCGCCGAGGAAGTTGAAGAGTTAATGGAGCCGACGCTCCAGGACACGATTGAGGCTGTGACGGATGCTGTGAGTTCAGTAGCGGCGACACTCGTTACCACCGATACTACGGCAACCGCAACGACGGCGGGAACAGGGGCGGGAGACAGTCGTCCACCGGGCCCTGCTGGGGAAGGTGAGGATATTATCCCGCGATTCGAACGATGGCAGCTTAACTTCACTGCCCGCGATATCGGCTTATACGCCAAGCAACTGGACTTTTACAAAATTGAGCTCGGAGCGATTGGTGGATCGATCCAAGGAGTCGATGTTGCAAGTAATCTATCTGGCAGCCCTAAGAAATATCGGGTCGTGAAGACTGAGGATGAGAAAAGACTGTATTTCATGTGGAATAGTCCGAGTCCTCTGATGCAGTTTGATAGGCAGTTGCTGGGGAAGGCCGGCATTCCGCTGCCGAATCGTCAAATGCTCAAATTCATTCCAACGCAGTTGGGAAATGAGTTGGCCCAAATCGAAAAGGCTTACTGGGAATCAAAGGGGTACAACTCAGTGACTCAAATCGCGAAAACAGTCTTTGAGAGTAAAGCAGATGGACGCGGCTACAAATTTGAGGTCACGAGTCAACGTTATCGAAAACCAAAAAGGTAAAATGGTTGCGGTCGCTTCGTACGCTCGCCCTTGTGAGAGGTGAGCGATTGCGGTGCGGTCGCTTGAGGAATGTCACCGATCATCGGCGGCGAAGAGGGGATCAATGACCAATTCGTCCAATGGTTTGAGGTGATCTGATAAGACGCAAGTTACTGGAACTGAGGAACGGAGAGGAGCGAAGGATCGACTGCCGACAGGGGGGAATCGACGATTCACCCCTACGAGTCCCCCCCGAAACTGCGAGATTTGTCCAAAATTGCAGTTCAGGGCCCGTCGAACCAAGTAGGAAAAACTCAACTCGAATATGCTGTTAGGAGCCAACCGCGAGAAACAGGTAACTGGATCACCTCAATTACGGTCATCCATCACCTCGATTCCCGTTTTGGGTTGCCTCTGATCCTGATGGGCGTTGATGACGCTCGTTACTTTTCAAAATGCAATCAGACCCCAGTGAATGGTCTGAACGCTCATCACAACAAACTTAATATTTCTGGCTACGAAGTTAAGGAACTGACCGCCGATGCTACTTGCTGAAATGTCCCTTTTCGAAATTATCTCCAATGCTACTTACGGTGCTCTTGCTGGCGTCGCTCTTTGGGGGTTGTATTGCATTGTCATTGTCTGGTCACGGGTGAATCAGAAGCGTTTTAAGTCCGAGGAAGAGCAAGATTTCTTCATGGACGATGTTGAACAGATGCTCGCTGGTGGAGATTTTGAGGGCGTCACCGAATATTGCGATGGTGACAAGCGTGCGGTCGCCCAGATTGTCGGGATGGCCGTTGAGCATCGTGAGATGGGTTACAAGAAGGCCCGGACTTTCGTGATGGACCGCTTTCAACGCGATGTAATGAGTGATGTTGAGTACCGGCTCAGTTGGGTCAGTACTGTAATCAAGAGTGCTCCAATGATTGGACTGTTTGGAACCGTCTTTGGAATGATGGGAGCATTTGAAACGCTTGCGACATCTGAGTCTGTTGAGCCGTCCGCTTTGGCGTCGGATATTAACATTGCCCTTCGCACCACCGCGTGTGGATTGGCCATTGCTATTCCACTCATGATTTTGGTTGCGAACGTCAATATTAGAATTGCAAAGATGGAAGACCTCGTCGGCGCAGGCCTGGTCCGTTTTATGACCGTCTACCGGGAAGCGTTGGCAAAGTATTCGTCTTCACGCGGTGGCACAGCAGCGTCAACGGTTGAGCCTATGACTTCGCAGTCCCGTGTGGAGTGAAGCTTGAGTCGGTGAAACGGTACCCATTCTTCTTCTCAGCGAGGTGAAGACTGGGAATGATCAAACGCGAAACTTCTGATACCAATTTGACTGAAAGATGAGTGATAACCCAAATCTGATAGAAGACGACGAGGATGACTTTGCGTTGCCTCGCAAGAAACGCGACGACGATGAGATGGACATCACGCCCATGATCGACATTACGTTTCTGTTGTTGATTTTCTTCATTGTGTGCTCAACGATGGATCCAACAAAGATCGGTACGATTCCCGAGGCAGATAATGGTCTCGCGATCGCCGCCAAAAATTCCGCAGTCATTTTTATTAACCCGAGTGGGGGTGACGAGGTCATCCTGTCGCGAATGGATGGTTCCAACTTCAGTACCGATGAGGAAATTCAGGAAACCGAAATCATCGAGTACATCACAGAGGAACTCGAGAAATCGTTGGG
>CAXGRW010000135.1:0-10138 GCA_964012125.1 uncultured Rhodopirellula sp. | reverse complement strand
TGGGCGAGTTCAGCCCAGATCAGAAACGACTCTGCAACTCAATGATCATAAATGCCGCATCCAAACACGAACTGATTTTGTAGCTCGCAACGCATCCTATTTTCGCCGCGGCATTGCACAGGGTATTTATAGACAAAATTAAGTCAACTAATAACGAATAATCACAAGACACTCTTCGCCTCCAAGTGGTGGTCACACCCCCCCCGCAGTGTTCATGCGAGGCTGAGTGATCGATTCCGGGCTGGTAATTTGGTTGTGCTCGGGAGGCTGAGGCGACGCCGGTAGAACCCGGCCGGCCGCATAAGCGGCATGGGTTTGATAATCCAATGAACTGTGAATGCGGTGATGTTTGTAGTCGCGTCGCCAGCGATCAATCACCCAGCAAGGTTCCTCAAAGTTCAAGAAGATTTCACGGTTAGTAAAGCAACGTGAAACGTGCCATTGAACGATTCAACAAAGCCGTTCTCCCAAGGGCTTCCCTTGGCGATGAAGAGCATTTTGACATCAGCTTCTTTCAGCCAATGGCAAATGATATTCGGTACGAACTGAGGAGCAATGAGAACCTTTGCTCATGTGAGCTCGACGCCTTTTGCTGAAGGGCGTTTCTACTCAATGCTTGTGGGTACCCTTCTGAGCAGAATAATAGCTGCCCAACATCCTCATCATCACCTGAGTCGCAAATCACTCGCGGTCACAAAAGTTGGTGGCAAACACCGCGTTTAATATGCAACACTTTAGACACCAAAATGGCAGTAAGAAGCTGTTTTGGTATTTGGAATTTATTGAGCCAAACAGGACACCCGTTTGCTCGGCTGTGGTCTTTTGCCAAGAGCCAAGTGAATCAATTAAGTGATGAGAAGGTGCTGCAAAGAATTGGGATTCAATAGCCGCATGAGGGCTGTTCACTGATGCAAATCAGCCGTTACGACCCGATCCACCGCAACGCCGCGTTGCGATTTTCATCGACTTGGCAAGATCAGAGCAGCAAGGCATTTCTCGAGACGCAAAACTGCAACTCAATCGAAAGCAGGATCTCTCGCGTCCATTAGCACTCAACATCACTTTGAGTAAATCGAAGATTACAAAATGATGGTTACTAGTCGTTTAACTATCCCTACGATCCAACCAGGATATACCCAGACTTTGGGGCAACAACAAACGACTGGAATCAATACCATCCTTGTTCGAGGCAACCACTCATCCTGTGCCTTCTACTTCCCTTATTTCTCAGTCAGGTAGAACGAACTTTTTAATGGTACAGTGCAAGACCCCAAACGAAGCCTGCGAAGCCAAGGTCCTTAGGATTTGATTCGGCGGTGGTAACAATGGAAGCTCCAAATGGATCGGCACCAGTTTGTTCCAAAAAAGCCTGAGACGTGGACTCCAACCCAACCGGAGCTGTTTGCCAGAGATGTCCCTCAAATCCTAAGTAGACATTTCCCAAGGCATTGCATTGCGGAATCGCCCACTGATACGACAACCCAGTTTGCAGCATCCCATTGCTGGTTGCCCCTTCCCATGAGACGTGAACCTCGTCGACTGAGTTGGCAGTAGTGCCTGTTCCATTGGCCGGTACAGCATGAGCCTCTGTTCTCGCCTGCAATATTGCATCGGTGTCTAAAATCGAACCGCGCAGTTGCCAGAACAGATTCCAACCTCTGCCATTTTTGTGACATCCCCAGCACCGCAAGGGAACCCGACCTGCAACAGCCATGGTGGCCCCGAAGCCACTGGATTGATAGCTGGATCGCGAACTGCTATTGAGCAGAACATCAGCGGTTTTCCCCGAGCCGTGGAGTGTGTTAACACGAGTCAGTTCAGAATACCGAGCACCGACGCTTGCCCGAAAATTAACACCGCAACAACAAAATTGCTGAAAGTACTCGAGGTCAAAGACATTTAAATCTAGCAGATAGTTACTTTGGCTCCCAAATTTGCTTGGGGGCACGTAGTAGTCAGAAAAGTCCAGAAGACGATTACCGAGGTACCAGTACTCAGCGGCAAAGCCAACATTGTTACTCCGCAATTGAGCCCAAAATCGTTGCCCCGCAGCAAAGCCAGCCGTCGATTCAGCTTCCTGAATCTCACCAGTCATCAGATTCGTTGCCTGAAGATTTGCAGTTCCTTCGCCAATCGGGGCCAAGTAGGTGCCTTCAGTTCCGAACGATAGTGATTCTGAACGCAAACAGCCGCACACACCTCCACACACGCCACTGCACAAACCACGAAAGAGGCGATGTTTAAAAGAGGGATTTTGGGTTTGTGCAGTAGACGACGATGGGGCGTAAAAAGAATTCACGGGCGCGACCCCAGAACCCTCGATCTGTACACCGAGCGGAACTGGAATCGATTCAATCGCAGGCGGAATTTGAGTATTCAAAATATCGGGCGAAGCCTCTGCTGGGTCTGCAAGGAGAGGCCCCTGAGATCCAGCAACTGTAGACCTTCTCTTTGGTGGCGTTTGCGGCACCAAAGCTGCTGGTGGTTTGGGCACGGGAGGCAGTAAGGGAGTTGTCTGTACTGCTTGTTGTTGTGCGAGTCGTTGGGAATCCGTGGTCGCAAACATTCGCCTTTCTTCACCCCCGGGCTTATCATGCATTCTGATACTGGGAGGCAACAACAAAGAGGGCAATGCTCTCGTTTTTTTAACTGGCTGCTCTGCTATCGCTTCAGCGTCCGATGCTACCGATTGGAGATCATCTTTTTGACTTGTCGAATCAACGATGCCTCTATCTTTTGGTCCGATCAATGTACTGCGTTTCGGAGTCGATGCAATGCGCTGAGTCTCCGACACCTCGGTTTGATAGGTCCGATTTCCCACCCATTTAATATCAGTACCACCACCACGAATTATCATTGCATCGACTGGGATCAGGTCGACGTTGGCCAATGTTTTGGTCTGTCGTCGGGGATTTCGCTTTATTTTCGGCAAGCTCATTGTGCCGGGGCCTTCTTGCATTTCCGCAACTGAATTCAAGGCCGTAGCGGCATGACTCTCGGCTTTCCGACTCTGCCCCGTTTCACCTGCTGCAATGATTTTCAGCAGGTTGCGATAGCTACTACTACCCGAAGCGGGCAGAGCCGAAACCTTTTGCTGGCTTTTCTGGACCCCTGTATCTCCTTGAACTATTTTCTTTTGCAACTGCTTCAGCAAACCAGCCTGCGAATCTTGCTTAGCTGAAACATCCTGTTCACCTAATGACAATCCCTTCCCGGTATCGTTTCGCCGCTCTTCAAGTGCACCAGAACCACTCTCATCTAACCATAATTTATTTTGCAACTCACCCACCGGTTGTTTCGGCGCGGCAAACTCAGCCAACTGCTGGCCATGGCCTCGCCGACTCGACTTCGCAGTGTCCGGTATCAATGATTCGCTTCCGGATATCTCCTGGCCGTCTTCCTCGCTGCTTGTGCTATGGTTCGTGCCGGTGTCTTGTTTCGGGGTCAGCACTGATTTGTGATGCATTGACTTGCCAAGCCCAAACGCTTCTTTTTGCGACTTAGAGAGAATGCTAATTGATTCGAAGACTGCAAACACACCAGAGACATTTTTTGCTACTTCAATCAACTTGACTCGCTGTGCTGGTGAACTAGCCATTCCCTTAAGCCGGATCACTCCGCGATCGCACTGAACATCAACACCAAAACCTGAAATATCCCCGTTAGCCCTCGCAACTTCCAACGCCGTGACGACAGCATTGACCAGATCTTCATCCAATGGCTCATGACCCGGCTTTATCATCGCCTTCAAGCTAGCTGATTTGCCACCATCAGCACCTTGATTCGTCGAAGTCTCGCTTGAAGAATTTCGATTTGTTTGCTGATCAGATCGCGAGTCGATCTCGCTTGAAATAGACTGTTGCCGCACGCTCTCTTTCAGCAGAAGACTTTTGTCTTTTTTCCGGACCGTCTGATTAGCCGGATGAAGAAGCGTAACCTCCCCCGTCAGCGCAGCATCCGCGATGACTGTTCTTTGCTCGGAGTGCCTGTTCTCACTTCCGACATTTTGACGGTTAAGCTTTCCTTCCGGCAATCGCAGTTCTTGGCCCAAAACGCACGTGTCAGCCAGCACGGAAAAACCGATCACCAGAAAACACAATTTGGCTTTATGTGACAATCCTGCGATCGTACGCCGACTTGAAATGCCAGTTTCCGTTCGCCATTCAATTGAGTTGTAGATCACGGCAATACTTTCACTCTGATTGCGTTTTCAGTTTGCAGCAAGACCGATGCTATTGACGGTCCATGCCGTATTGCCCCGGAAGCTGACTGTTGTTTTAGGAATTCAATACTTTCGTCTGCTCACGGAAACCTATTACCAGTGATTTGATTGCGAATCACAAGATTATTGAGTTTCCCGAGGCTTGCTTCGTAGGGGGTGACGAACAATGGCGATGTCTTCATGGGTTTCGCTCCCGGCTTGATAATCGCAAGGATGGCATTCTGCTGCCAACGCTCTGCAAAGACGTCGGTCGGTACCCGTTGTTTGCCATAAATGGGATCGGCTAAATAGACATACTCCCCCACGACTCCTCGAACGACGACAAAGTGGTCATAATCGTTTACTGTGATTCCAACAATCAATGGCAACTTGCTGTCTGCAAGCTTTTCAAGATTCAAACGCCCAATGACGGCGGAATACTTCACCAACTCAGCCGCTTTCTTCAAATCCGTGAGAGTCAAGCCATTTTGGATACGTTCTTTCAACTCAGCCACCGTTAGCCGGCGGGCGATCAAAGTTAGAAACAACTCTTCGGTGACTGCCTCACGCCAATAATATCTGAACACCGTTGCCAGCGCTGCAGCGCCACAGGAAAAGTCGCGACGTTGCATCACAATGTCTTCGCGACTCAGCTCTTTGCGATTTTTCGGAAACACGCTGAAGTCACGGGCACCATTCCGAATGGGTGCTTTAGTAGCAAATGGATTTTCTTCGGCGTCTGCGACATTCCAAAGTGCCATTCCAGCCTGACCAAGCATTCCTCCAACTGCCAATCGGAGCAAAGTCGAGCGGCGAGACAGGGCCAGATTGGTTGAATCAGCCGATGCATCCATGCACTCTAAAACTTTCAAAATTCGTTCCCCTGAATCGTTTCAGCTAGTAGGTGACTCGTATTCCAAAATCGACATCCGTCGCAGATCCTGTCAAGCCAAAACGCACATATGGTTCTCGAATCGTCGCCGTCAAATACTTATGGTGTGGCTTTTTTTTCTTCTTGTCATCTCGACTGGCATTGGCAAAGGTCGCGGCAACCTTCAGTGACAGAGGTTCCGTTGCGGTACCAGCTAACCTCGCGTCATTCAACGTCACTTCACCCGTAAAGCCACCAGAAAAAGCGGTGTTAAGTGACACCGTCGGGTTGACCGCATAACCGAGTCCAAGACTGTAATAAAAGGTATTGCCAGCATCGAGACTGCGCCCTCCATCTGCCTCAACAGGAAACGTCTGTGTGTATCCAATGCCGCCGAAAACAGCGAGAGGATCAATGGTGTGCACGACATTCACTCCAGCTCCAGCTGTCCAATATCCACGGCCTAAGGACGCAAAATCTGATTGGGAGTTAATCGCAAAAGCAGATGGCCCAGTAGGTGCCGACACCGAGACTGAACCCAGCAGACGTGTTTGATCAGTCTTCCAGTTCCACAATAGCTTTGTCAGGCCGAATGATAAATCACCGATCCCCAAATTGTTGTCTTCAGATTGCTGCGCTAATTGCGCGGTCGTGCGTTGCTTGGACCAACCAAGTGGCAAACTCACGAAGGCCTGCAACTCATCACCAACCCCCACTCGAAATTCAAGTGGCGTGATAACCGACTGCTGCGTACGTGTCGCATTAGCAACAAAAGCTGTACCATCCAAAATAGCCGAAATAGGAAAAACATTTGCGTTTGTGGAATAACGCAAGCCACTTTCGTATTGATACTCTCCAACTTCCAACAGGACGGTTGATTCCTGAAGGAATAGAGGAACACGTCTTGGTGGGGGCACACCATATTCCTCGAGATCCTCGGCGGTCTTATCCCCACCTGATCCACCATTTGCACTGTCAGTGTCATTACCTGGTCCCGTGGCCTGAACTTGCTGAATGAATGAATCGTGGTAAGCGGGTGAATGAACGTATGCAATTCCTGCGTCACGTAGCAGAGCAGCCTTCTGTTCGAACATTGCATCCCCGTCTGCAAAGGCAAGGGGTTGCATACCGTGATCGAGATCAGGCAGCAGCAGACCAGTACTTTTGGATGTCACATTTCCCAATCCCGCCATCTCAATGGTGGGATCTGACATGACCGTATCGCTTTCAGAAGAAACAATATGTGTTGAGTGTTGGGGCGATCCAACCGACGCCACTAAACCGGCATCGTAGAACGAGTTTTGCAGATTGAAAGGAATGAGCCCCGAAGAATCAGAACCAGTTGGCCGCTGCCGTATTAACTGCTGCTGATGTGCAAGGTCGAACTGACCAACGTCTTCGACAACAGATTTTTTGTTGTCAACGCGTTTCTTAGAAGGCAAGGAGGGACCATTCATCTCTGCAATGGATGGCTGCAAATCGACCGAGATCGCTTCTCGTCCAAACGGACTCTCTTCCAAACGATACCAGTGATCTTGCAGAGCAGCACTGCTTGATAATGATGGTCGTTGTTTTTTCACTGCGCCGCTATTTTCAAACAGAAACAAATAAATCACACAAATTAAAAAAGGCGCAGCAGCAAGCAGCAACCTGTGAACCGCGGGAATTCGATATGACTTTTCTGTAATCACAGAACTCAAATACAGTTAGTACAACAACGTAGGATAAAACGGATTCTCTGAAGGTGGCACGGCAAGTTGACTTGGTTCAACCACAGCCTCGATAACGAATATCACTGACTGTTGATGACTGCGATCGTTTCTGAAATAAGCCCATCGAACAACGGATCTGGTGCCGCCGTTCTCTCACGCTTAGACCCAGAGCGGCCGCCAGGCGTTCCATTTTGCTGACCTGCATTTGGGCCGTCAGTTGGGTCGTCATTGGCATGACCCCTGATTTCCGACGATTCAGTCTTCGACTTCGCAGTCGCGTCATGCCGATCAGGGGATGCTTGTCCTGAAAGAGACTGAAAAATCGCTTTGCTATCTTGCTGCTGCGCGGATGCCGAGGCATCACGAGTCACCTGCCTCAATCTCTCTTCCAACTCGGTAATTTTTGCGGTCAAGTCCTCATACTGCTCCGAGCCTTTCCCATCGTGACTACCCATTTGTTGCCCGCCCATTTGTTGCCCGATCGCATTCAAATGATTGAGTGAGATGCCCAACGGTAGAAAATCCCCCACGTTGGCTCCCGACACTGGTCTCTGTGTTGCGGAATGATTCGCGTGGGGCGCATGTTGACTGTGGGAGCAACCGCAAGCATTCGTTGAGCAGGGTGGCGAGTTTGATGAGTCGGGCTGCCGTTTCGATGACGGTATGAGTAGGTGGAGCCCTACGAGCACAAGCAGAAACCCGAGGGCCCCCGCCAAGATCAGTCTGATGTTGTGAACAGCATTCGAGCCATACCAGGTGAAAAACGATGGTGATGGCGGTTTTGCGGTTCGCTCATCTTTCTCAAGCAACACCCCGTCATCGGAAGTGTTGAGTAGCATTCCGTTGTGATCTACACGCGCAACAGCAACCAACTGAGGATCGCCCACAGTTGCTGCGAAATTACGTGTTTCCATACCCGCGAACAGCAGGAGTGGGATCAACCAGGAACGGATCATTGGATTACTTCGTTATCCTCGTTGTACAAAAAGCATGTCATCGTTTTTCACGTCAAAATCAATCGCACACTTTCGAGAGTCTGATATTTCATGCTGCTTTCTGATCAGCAGCATCACAATCATGATCCGAGTTGGCATCACTACTGCTTTGATTCAGTTGCTGCCAACCTGCCTCAGGTAGTTTCATCGCCAAACGAAGAGCGCCGTCAGCGCCAGCAAATCTTGAGTCGTGGATGCGCGTAACATTGCAAGTGCCGAAATCACTACAGGCGTTTTCAATAAGCGTATCTAAGCCCTTCAAGCCACTTCCACCTCCTGCCAAAACAATGTTACCAATCGTTTCCTGGCGGTAAGTACAGTCGATCCGCTCAATCAATTCGACTGCGGATGCAGCTATCTCATTTGCAAATTGCTGACAGTATTCCCGTAAGATTTCGGTTATGTCAAACGTCTCTACGCCCGCTGACTTGGTCGGCAGGCTGACGTGGTTTGCATCATTTGCCAAGCAGACCGAGCCATGCTTCTCCTTCAACTTGCGGACCAACTCAAGGGTCAAAACGCATTCAGGGTAACGGGTTTCAATGGCTTCAAGTAACCACTGATCAAGACGATCGCCCCCCATCTGGAGCGTGATTTGATCATCGGGGGTAGGGAAAGCGCCGTAGTAATGGCATAAATCCGTGGTGCCCGCCCCAATGTCGATAATCAATGCATGGCAAATCTCAGGAAAAAGTCCGAATGCCACGGCAAACGGTTCGGGAACCAATGCAACAGTTGGAATCACACGCTGTACCATCGACAGAACAGCCTGACGGTTTTGCATGCTGGCCCTTGAGGGGACCCCCACAATACAACGGGTTTCATCGCTCAGTGGCAGATGAATCTGCTGAAGCAACCGTCTTAGCAGAAAGACGATTGCATCATCATCTCTGCGTCTTGCATCATCTTGCTGACCCTCCGTTGGCGAACCAAACTTGATAGCACCGTCCTGCAAAGGCCGCACCACTTCCAAGGCCATCCGATTTTGCTCGAGTTCATCTCCCAATAAGATGCAATCACCGACAAGCATTCGAGCAAGTTCATCCTTCGCCCAACCCATCGTGGTCGGAAGACATGCTCGCTCCGCAGTCGAACCGACCGCAGCCGAATTCATGGAACCTAAATCAATCCCTGCGAAAAACTTACTCATGTCCCTCAATCCTCATTAACTGGTACAAATCTCCAGCAACTGGCACCGCGCTGATGCCGCTAGTCTGAGGTATCGGCCTGAGCAGACGTTAAACTGAATCGATTGTCGGGAATATACCGATGCAGGTTGTCAATCCACGCAGCAAACAGCATGGCACATACAGTCCCTACAACCCGCTTTTTTCGCTTAGCTTACAATCTTCCCCCCCAAACAAAGCGAAAATCACTAAACCCAAGCATGAAACTTGCCTTAGTCTTCAGGTGAACGAAATAGCCGGAACTGTGTTTCACGACCGTCGGCCGTTTCGCGTCTCATTTGAGTTTCGCCGCAAGCAGAAAGAAGACTACTTTGCCTGGTCACGTAAAAATCATCCTCTCGAGCCTATTTCTCATCACCAGCCTGGCTACCCAGAGCGTCAATGCAGAGGAACTGCAGGCCTTCGGCCTTTCAACACTTAAACGAATGACAGATAGCGAAGGTAACGTCGTCCGGGGTTTGGGGCTGCTAGCAAAACAGCAGGGATTCAGCCTTGTCTCTGGGACGCTATTCGATCCTGCAACCGGGAGTACAGTTCGCGAAAGGGCAGTTGAATACACCCAGGTCGCCTCCAATCAAGCCGGTGATTGTTGCTCAACGCCGGAGATAGACTATGTATTTGCTGAGACCAGCCGCGATGTCTCAATAGACCAAGACTTGACGATCCAAGGTATCAACTGGTTCATGAGCGGCTCGATTATGAGTATGGGGTATGCCTACGCGGAACGTTTCTAGATTGAAAACTCTCTATCGAAATAAAAAAAGGTGCTAGCAGTTTCCTGCTATCACCTTTTTTCTTACAAGGTTGCTCACCGTCTTGACGGCGGCTAACACTCAACCCAAACGCCTAATTGAAAGGGTTGAACGTGACGGGTGTGAAAACGAAAGGCGCGTCGGATCCACCGAGTGCTTGACCATTAGCGTTCGAACCGAAGCCATCAATTGTGAAGGTGAAGCTATTTGACGTACCGTCAACATCATTACCGATCGTGACATCCATGGCGGAGACGGCGGCCAATGCACTGCTCTGGACACCAACAGCCAAGCCAGTTGGAAGGGCAGTGACGTCCGAAGTCAACTTGGTGTCATCAGAGCTATCAAATGCGGTGTTGAAAACGTTCCATTGTGAGCCCGTGTTGGGATCAAGAATGTTCATTGAGATGCCGGCAGCGC
>CAXGRW010000134.1:0-10201 GCA_964012125.1 uncultured Rhodopirellula sp. | reverse complement strand
TGTTTTGTTGTGACTTCCATGGCTGGTCACTTCGGCTTGTTCTGCTTTCCGAGGTTCCGTTTACGCTGTATGGGATCAGTGAACGGTGAAAATTCGAATGGCACTTTGGCCCAAGTACGCGGATCACCTGTCCGATCCAGTTCACTTGTCAAACGCTGGTGTAGCTCTTCCCGGATTTGTTTAGCCGTTTCCAACGGGGCAAGGTTCTTGATGCAGTTTGGATCTTTTTTGATGTCATACAATTCAAATCTTGGGGCTCGGCCAACCGCATATTCAAAGAAGTCAGGCGATTCGTCACGATGCGTGATGATCCATGCTTTGGTCGGACTAGCGTCCAGGTCACCAAAAGCGGCGAAGGTATTTTCTCGTAGAGTTTCATAGTCTGGCATTGCGGATTTATCTGCACCAAATCCGGGACCCGTACCCATGGGCCAGCGGTCGGGTTTGAAATTGATGATGTAAAGATATTGGTCCGTGCGGATTGCTCGCTGGGGATACGGTTTGTTCCCTGTGCGGGCATGTGCGACATGTCGTTCCCGACCTGTGAAGACAGAATCTCGGCTCGGATCGATGAGTCCGGATGCGTTGCTTTTGAAAATTGAAAAAAGTGACTTTGCCGTCATTTCGTTGGGGACGTTTACCCCTGCAGCTTCTAGGAAGGTTGGAGCCAGGTCAGGCAAACTAACGAAGTCGTCCACGACTCTACCCTTGGCTGCAATCCCCTTGGGCCAACGAATCGCCAGCGGTACCTGGGTGCCCAGATCGTAAAGGCTACATTTTCCCCGTGTGATACCCGGAATGCCATGGTCTCCACTGACGACAAGGATGGTGTTCTCAAATGCATTGATCCGCTTCAGTTCTTCAATCAGAACTCCAAGGCCTGCATCAAATGCTTGTGCCTCGCCAAGGTAGTCTGCGAAGTCTTCTCGGACGACTGGAACATCTGGCAAAAAGGGTGGCAACTTTCCTTTCAATGAATCAGGGTCGATGCCCCACAATTCTTTCCCGCTACCGGCAATCCACTTGCGATGACAGTTGGTAGGGCCGAACCAATAGCAAAATGGCTGATCACTATCAGCCTTTCCATCATTGTCAGCGTCGAGAAACGATCGAACATTGTTGCGGACTTCTTCGAGCAAAATTCGTTTTCCGGCATCACGGTCCGGATTTTTCATAGCTGATTGCGAGAACTGATTGAATTTGGATCCATGACGGTTGTGGGCACGTGGTTTTCCACCGTGGGGAGCATTTGCTGGGGTTCCTGGGCTCCATACTTTATATGTATGTCCGATGCGGTATCCAGAATCCTCTAGCAATAAGGGGTACGCGGGTATCGACATGTCCCAGATTGCGCCCTGCAAAATCGCCGCACGGTTGCATCGCCAGAAATGCTGACCTGAAAGTAATGAGCTTCGGCATGGTGTGCAGGATGGAGCACTAACAAATGCTCGTGTAAATAGAAGCCCGTCTTCAGCAACGGCATCAAAGTTAGGAGTTGAAACGTGGTCGTTAATTCCACCGGGTGATAACTTGCCGTAGGCACTCGCATACTTGCCCCAGTCATCGGCAAACGCCATCACAATATTGGGTCTGTCAGCAGCCAGCACTGACGCAGGCCCGATGGCTGTGGCTAGAGTTAGCAATAACGCGGCTAAGAAGGGGCTCTGGAAAAATTTGCTGATTAGCTGGTTTCGGTTCATCGATTCGTGCCCATGAAATTAGCGGATGCTGTCTGATTTGATTTTAATCGAATTTCTCTCGAGAGTGTGTGGAACACCTGCCATATTGAGTGACGAGACTCGTGTGACATGAGCTGAGTGAATCTTGTAGTGACGTTGATGCGGAGAGGGGCGTTGCCATGGTGATAGATGTGTGATGACAATGATAGTGGCGTCCGATGATTGCCACCTCTGGCCCTGTGACCTGATGATAACGTCGAGAGATTTTATGAACGATGAATCTGCTGATGAGACGAAAGTGAGTCCTGTTCCTCTTTCCGCTTCGGCCCGGCGAGTATTGGGGGTCTTGGTCGAAAAAGCCAAGACCACTCCCGATAATTACCCTCTCACATTGTCCGGAATCGTGACTGGTAGTAATCAGAAGTCGAATCGTGATCCCAAAATGGATCTTGATGATGAAGATGCGTTGCTGGCGTTAGATGAGCTACGCAGGCTTGGTGCAGCGCGGGAGGTTCAGGGCTCGGGACGCGCGATTAAATATCGGCATTCAGCTTACGATTGGCTGGACGTCGATGGGGCAGGTTCTGCTGTGATGACAGAGTTGTTGTTGAGAGGTCCCCAAACTTTGGGCGAACTGCGCACACGAGCGTCTCGAATGCACCCATTCCCTGATCTGAACACGATGAAATCAGTGGTGAGTGGTTTGGCTGAAAAGGGATTGGTAGAGTCGCTTACCCCACCAGGTCGAGGCCAAACTTTTTCACACACCCTGTACCCGCCGCAGGAACGTCAATTCTTAAACGCGAAGCTTGAAAAACAGAATGCGGCAAAAGCTCCGGTTGTTGCAACGGAGTCTACCGATACAAATCGAACAGCAGTGGACCAACTGTTGGACCGATTGGAGACGGTCAGTAATCGCATCGATACGTTGGAGAAACGATTGGCAGATTTAGAGAATTCTAATTCGTCAGATTGAGTCGCTGCGGCCGCGTACACTCACTTCCATTGGCAAAGGGACTCGACATAGTCCGCGCTGCCATCGCGTTTCCATGGATCCAGTTGTGCCTGTGTCTTCAGTTGCTGTCCACGCTGCAACGGTGTTGCAAAGAAGGAGCAATCAATTTCTGGCAAGGCACTCATGTCGCCCCACAGTTTTTCGAATTGGGCGACGGGAAAGACGTCTTCTTGGGCGTGTCCCCATCGCTTTTTGACATCTTTCAGAGTGATGTAGGTGGGAAGCCGTGAGGCCATTTGTCGAACAGCAGCGCTAACGCGCGGCTCGTTGTCGAGATCTTTTCGCTCGAGCCCGAATGACGCAAGTAGTTGATCGATGCTTATCCACGTGGTCATCGAATTGTAGAAAGTCAGATTGAATTCGGCCTCATCATCAGGCATGGCGAGCCCTTCTACCAATCTTGGTCGACCATTGACTGACGCCAGGCCTCCGCCTCGATCGTCAATGCGTCGCCCGATGACTTCAAAGCTCAGTGTGTTTTTCTGCTTGATGTGCATACCGAGCAAGCCGGGGTCGACATTGGCGCCCAACGTGTCAATGTTGTGGAGCATCAGGTATTCGAGCTCAGGCTGATCGCTGAGCATTTGATTCAGTACTCCATTGAGCAGCATATTGGGCACTTCATACCAGTGCCCAACGGGGTGGATGCATTGGTGTGGCAGATTATCAACGTAATCAGTTCCCTCTCCCATCTGTTTGGCCCAGCCCATCAATGCTGCTCGCGCGCTTTCTCTCATTTTCTGTTGTTGTTCATCCAGAATCTGTTGGGCTGTTTCTTCCCAGAGAAAGCGAAGGTCCCGAATCATGGGGATCATTCTCATCCCGATGCTCCGGCCAGTAGAAACGTAGACTTGATTTTTGAGGCCGTGATTCTGATGCGTCGTCAGGTGCTTGCGAATTGCGTCATCAGTTAAGTAGCTGGTGGTAAAGACATGAGGAATCGAACCGTTGCAATCGTTACTCGTTTTGCGATTCTTTGCCAGATGGACCTCAATGAAACTTCGGTGGCGACCTGAGAAGCGGTTGAAGGGATGAAGTGCTTTGCAAACTCCCGCGCCTTCTGTCCAACGACTTCCCACTCCGGCGGCCAAAGTGACGACTCCAACCTTACCCTCTTGGATGGCTTGATGGCCCAGTTCAACGAGTTGGGCAGGAACGCCAGATCGCGTTTCGATGAAATCTTCTGGTTTTATATCTTCCAACGTCATATTGTTGGAAAGACGATTTTGAGCGAGACCAATTCTTCCGCTTTGTAGATCACTTCGGATTGCTTCATGTTGCTGTTGGTCAAAACCACAGCCATTCAGTATCTGTTGTAGATTGGCGGTTTGTGTGGCTGCTGTGGTGACTTGCGGAAGAATGCTGTCCAGCAGTTTTGTATGTTTATGATGGTTGCTGGCTCGGCACTGTTGTCCAAGATGTTCCAATTCGAGACGCTGATCAGGGCTCAGTTCCCTCATTGAGGCTCGCAACAGGCCGGGAAGTACAAGCGAATAGTATTGCTGCGGCATCCCTGCTGCAGGTTCGTCCACGAAATTCGCTTTGGAACCGTCATCGTTGATTTTAAAGTCGTAGACGACAGGATCCATCGCAAACGGCAGCGAGGTTTGCAGAAGCTGTTTGGTTTCGATCAGAGTACGGCCAAGCCAGTCCTGAGCTGATTGTTTGATTTCAGGATCAAAAATGAATCCCATGCCCCCACCTGACATGCCGCCCAGCATCCAGAAACCCCAGAATTGATCACCATACTGTTCGCGGCATTGTGTGATCAATGAATCGGTAAAGCGATTTGTAGCCCACGGAATGATCGTTTGCAGAGGGCCTTCGAAATTGCGGGTTGTAGCATCACCGATTCGCTGCAGATCACCATCACCTAGCGCTTCGACAATTTCATCGAGAATTTTCATTGCATCGAAACGACCCTCCCACTCATCTTCGCTTCGAAGCAGGTAATGCTCTGTGACCATTTCCAAAATGGGACCGACATTTTGTGCCATCCCACCGTGCACCAGTACCAGTGAGTCCTGTATTTTCTGTCTCGTTTCACAGGAGATTTCACGTTCGGACATCACATGGTGCGTCGGCATCAGCCGCCCCCGGCTAATCCCGAATTCGGGGTCGCCGTCCTCAGATTTTGCTCCCTCGATAAGTTTGATTCCGGGCCAGACACCACCTGAATCCTGCCAACCGCCACCGCTTCCGCCAATCCACTCGCCTAAGATCGCGCGCGCTGCAACAAGCCGCCGGTCGCTCTCCTGCAATGTGCCAGCCAGGCTTGTTATCTGATTGGTGGCCCGCATCATCAACGAAATCAACGAGCCGAGGAGATTTGTCGAGACAGCCAGCCGAGAACCCTTGGGAATATCGTTGATCTTGCTGACCACTTCGATTCCTTTGCCACTTCCTACGATACGTGTCAACAGTCCTGCGAGTGAATGTCCGCATCCTTCCAGGCCGGGTGGAACAATCCCGGAGGCAATGACAGCAGCTTTGAGTAGTCCCAAGTGGTCCTGAGCAAAGTCGAACATGCTGGCGATTGAATCGACTTCCACTGTGGCCCCCAAGTCCACGCTGGTCAGTTTTATGACTGGACGATCAATCACTCTGAGGTAAGTTTCAATAGGGGGATTTGTGGCTGTATCACGCCCTCTTACCCCGAGGTCCACAGATGCATTGAGTACGCGGGCTCCTTCTGGAAAATCCATTCCAAGAAAGAAAATGTCACTCCACGCGCTGTGGGAAAAATCCATGCGTACCGCAGTGACTTCACGCAGAATCGGCATTGCACCGGTGTCTGGATGTGGCTGGAGTATCTCTGGGCGAATTCTTAATGGCTGTTCAGCGGGATGGCCCAACCGGAACATCCATTGGTTGCCTTTCACCGTGCGTACACTCCGGCGAACCTGATCAGCAAGTGTCTGAAAAGCGAGCTGATGATATGCTTGTGCCAACGCACTTGCGATGCCATCACAGGGACCTTGGTCTCGTTGTGTCAGCAGAAATGAATCAATCGCTTCAATGAAACGTCGTGAAAGTAAGTGCTCGTATCCTGTGTAAGGGATGTACCCCGACTGTGTCGCGTTGAGCTGTTTTGGCAGATGGTAGCGGTAGATAGCTGACAGGAAAAAGAGAGCACGAACACGATGGTACAGATTGTCTTCCTGTCGCCGGAAATGATCCAAATCCTGACAATGGGCAAGGAGTGTTTCCAGGTTTGCGCCGGAACATACCGAATCGAGTGAGCGGTTTCGAACGGCGTTCTCGTTCGAAAGAATGATGTCGATCAGAGAACTCATGGGGACGTACCGGCATCTGCTCGATTTGCTAACAGATCAATCAATTCAACGAGTATTTCATCCCGATCTTGACCACTGAGTCCAATGGCAAGTTGAGCCTTGAGCAGACCGTATCGAATTCCAAGGTTATGTCGCGTTCCGTCCAAACGATACGCCAAGTATTTACCGCGGGTCAGAAGCATTGCGATCGCGTCAGACAGCGTTGGCTGGACAACAGTTTTGGAATCTAACAATTGGCCAATTGAATCCATGATGTCACCAGTGAAGACATGCATGCCAAAGAAGCCAAGGTAATGTCCAGCCCGCAAGCCGGGGGTCACTAGTTCCTGCTCTGCATAGGTGGGGGTTGGTTTCTCGACGACTCGATCAATTTGATAAAGCCCATCGGTTCTTGGCGTCGGTACACCACTGACGATGCCGAAATAGGGGAGGTTGTTTTCTCGAGTTGACTGAACGGCTGATATAGAACATTCATGCTCATTAGCCATTTGCACTAGCTGTTTTGCACACGGAACACCTGTGTTGCTCAGGTACAAATGGTCCCCCACCAAATGCAGAAAAGGTTGGCCGTCAACAAACGATCTCGCACGGTAGACTGCGTCTGCATATCCGAGGGGCTCAGGTTGTTCGACAAAGTGCAGACTGCCAATTTGTGTACCGGCGGCTGCTTGATAAGCCTCCATATCGCCCGGTTGTATGATTACGCAAACCTCATCAATGCCGGCAGCAACCGTCTCTTCGATAATAAGCTGCAACGCTGTTTTTTCCTGCCCATCCCGATCTACCAATTGTTGGAGTGGGAGGCGATTTTGATTAGGAGCGGCAGCGGTAATGACCGCTTTTTGAATCGGCATCGAGATGTGGCAACTTTGCGTAACGGTATGTTGATGAGGAGGCTTTCATCCCCTTTCCATGTTAATCAGGGAACTGGATTGCAACAACAGAAACCGCATTACATTTCTATGTGTGGAAGGGGAAATGCATCACTTTGGCTACCGTCATGCGGCAAATGTCGACCGTAAATTACCAGTCAGGACTTTGCTGGCGGTCGTAAAACGCTCAATGCCATTGGCGTCCCAAGACCAGAAAGGTTGGATTCAAGGCGTCGAAGCGGACTCGGTCCAGTTGATATTGGCCTCTGGCAATGTTGATCATACGAACATCACTTCGAAGTCCGGCCTCGTCAATTTTGGTTTGCACAGCGACCAGATTGTCAGGGCTGGAAACATTGACGACGATACTTCCCGCCGGCATCAAGCGTGATAAGGCAGCTTGAACAAGATCCGGCACCATACGGCCACTTCCACCAATGAAAATTGCATCAGGGTCGGGTAGCTCATCGAATGCTTCCGGTGCTTGACCATGAATTGGAACAAGCCCAGGCACATCGAACATCTTCGCATTTTCTACCATCAGCCCATAATCTTCTGCATCCATCTCAATTGCGAAAACCTTTCCCTGGGAAGCAATTGCAGCAGCTTCGATAGCAAGTGAACCGCTTCCTGCACCAACGTCCCACACAATGCTTTTTTCGGACAGTGAAAGCTCAGAAAGTGCAATGCAACGTACCTCGGATGGTGTCAGTAAACCTCGTTTGGGACGTGACTGAAGGAAAAGGTCGTCCGGGTTCCCGAACAAACGTTTTCGTCGACTACCGCTGGGGGAATCTGCTGCACCCTGTCGTCGGACCAAAACCATCACATTCATTTCGGAAAATGACTGCTCGCGAATCGAATTCAAATTGCCCTGAGTGACCACCTCATCAGGTGTGCCGAGATTCTCGCAGACATAGACAGTGAAATAGTCGATCCGCCGATCCAGCAGAGCTTCAGCGACCACGGACGGTGAGATCACGTCCGTGGTGAATAGCCCCACTCGCTCTGCGGTTCGAATATTGTCGACGACTCTGTCGAGTGATTGAGTTGCCAAGTTGGTTAAGTACGCGTCATCCCAGCTCTCTTTCACCCGAGCAAATGCTAGTTGCATGCTGCTAACGTGTGGGACCACTTCGAAACGTTCTTTTCCGAAGGAATCAGTGAGGTACCGAGCTATCCCATAAAACAACGGATCACCCCCGGCGAGCATCACGGAGGTGCGTTTGGGAAGTTTGACAATCGTTTCTTTCAATGATTCCAATCCACCCCCAAGCTCGATCCGTTCGGCGTTTGTTTCAGGGATCTTTCGTAGCAGCGGTGCTGTTCCAAGTAAGACTTCTGCTTGTTCGACTAATTGCCTCGCATGTCCGGTAAGACCTTGGAACCCGTCGTCTCCAATGCCGACGATGTGTATGCGTGATGTCAACGGAAATAGTCCTTCTTGATGGATTGCCAAAGTATGCTTTGGCAGCACAGTACGACGCTTATCAGACGTATGTCAGTTTTGTATCAAGTGAGCAGAGCAACCAACAGATGACGTTGGATAAGATCTTGCTGATTCACAGTTTTCTTAATTCGCGAAGGATTTCTTCGACGGTACTTCTTCCGGCAGACGTGCTGCTGATTTTTTTCCAGGCGATCCGGCCATTTTGGTCAACGACAAATGTAGCGGGGTAGGCAGTCTGATTACGTGCTTCCCAACGGATTCCCCATTCCTTTACCATTTGCATATCGTCATCACGAACCACTTTGATGGGATGGGGCAACTTCCTTGAGCCGAGAAAACGTTTTGAGTTTTTCTCGAGTTGATCTGCCTTGCCCGGATAAACCAAAACGACGCATTTGGTTTCCGAAGACAAGGCTTTGGCTCGGTTGGCTACCGCGTTGAATTGGCTCTTGCAGATGGGACACTGATACCCCGGATAACCACGCAGCACAATCACCACAACAGGTCCGTCACGATACTCGTCACGAAGGCTGAGAAACTTTTTCTGCCCAACCAGTGGTAGTTCAAAGTCTGGTGCACGTTGTCCGATGCCAGGCTGATTCTGTGGAACGCCTTGCCCTCGCAACGGATTCGCAGTTGGTATCAACGTTAGTAGCAGCTGGCAGCAGCACAGGCTAATCAGCAACCTTGCCCAGGGCGGGAATGGTTGGTGTTTTTCTGAGGAAGCTTGTTCTGGTGTAGTCATGATCAAGATCCATTTGATGTGCTACCGCTCGTTCATTAGGAAACCTCAATGCACTTGTCAGGTTCAAGTGGTCAGTGAAGTTTCATTGATTACGTTTTTCGCGTTGCCGGCGACTGTAACGTTCCAGCAGTTTTCGTTCAGATGAAGTCAGACTTTCTTCACCAGTTTGGTGAATCTTTGCCAGTAATCGATCGGCCTCATCTGCCTCCTTGCGTAGTTTTTTGTCGGGGTCATGTAGCTTCAATTTCATGCGTCTTGATCGTTGCCGCATTTTGCCACGAATATCGGGAACTGATCCGAGGCTCAGCCAGTGAAAATTCCAGTGCCCGTAATGATATGCCAACGCAAATCCGGCCCCAGCCAAGTGAACGGTGAACGCTGTTGACGTTTCACCACCGGCGAGAGCGTAAAGTGAACCCAACAGGTCCATGCCGACGCAAAGAGCCGCCAGAACCCAAGCCTTCATCTTCACAATTCCCAACAGGAATAATTCCTGCTGCGGGAAATAGCAAGCGAACATGACAACCAGTGCAAGGACTCCACCACTCGCTCCGATGGTGGGAGCCGCCAGTTGAATGGCGTTACCGGATTCGGCTGCTGCAGGTACCGAGTTCATCACCAAGCCAGTGATCGCGCCAATGAATCCTCCCACAATGATGGATATCAGATAGAAGCGTAGGAATTCAGCGCTGCCCATGCGTGATTCGACCATGCGGCCGAACACATAAAGCATGGCCATGTTGAATACGATGTGCCAGATCGAGCCGAGATTATGGAAAAAACCATAGGTCAGGAATTGCCACCACATCCATGGTTCGAACAATGTCGATGGAACAAAGCCAAAGAAGCGGAGAATGTCAAATGATTCATTGCCGTTTGAACCATTGTTGAGGAACAGCATACTGATCAAGAAAATGACGACGTTGATAATGATCAACGTCACCGTCATGCTGCGCGGTTTTTGGACACGATCCCACGATGTTTGGTAGGGATTTTGATCGTCACGTCCGTAATCTCGGTCATAAAGACCCATGAGCGGAATAGTCCTTGGAGCAAATTGTGCTGGTTACCGTTGGTGTGGTAATCAGATGGTGTGGTAATCAGATGGTGTGGTAATCAGATGGTGTGGTAATCAGATGGTGTG
>CAXGRW010000133.1:0-10205 GCA_964012125.1 uncultured Rhodopirellula sp. | reverse complement strand
AATCAATTGGACGTGACATTGGAAAAAAGGATGAACAGTTGGAGTTTGGACTCGGGTTCGATCATAACTTTGTGCTCAATCGTGAAGGTGACGGACTCTCATTGGCGGCCACGGTTCATGAGCCAACAACTGGGCGTGTCATGGAAATCACGACAACGGAGCCAGGTATCCAGTTTTATTGCGGGAATTTTCTGGATGGGCGCTTGAAGGGTAAGTCCGGGAAGCCCTACGTGCATCGGGGTGGCTTCTGCTTGGAGACGCAACACTATCCTGATAGCCCGAATCAGAAGAATTTTCCGACAACGATCTTAAAGCCTGGTGAAGAGTATCGGACGACCACTGTGTTCAAGTTTTCTGCAAAATGATTTGGTCGTTTTCTGAGTCACGCTAAAGCGTGTTGCCGCTGCCTTGGCAGCGGCTTTTTCATGCGCACTTCATGGCGGTCTGGGCTACGCTCGCAAGTACGAGTTGTTGCCTGTCATCAGATGTATTTTGACGAGGGCTGAGTTGGCCGGGTTTCTCGGTGGCTTTTCTTGGGGTGCCGCAAAATGCTCTCCTGCCTGTAACACAGTTTTGTCAGCAAGTTCCGTCTGAGCGACCATTCATACGTTGGGAGTGGCTACAATATTGCCCGGATTGTGGAGCATCACATTAGCGGCAGGGAATATAATGCGATGGACATTGGTTTGAACTTTCTGAAACACACGGCAGCCCAGGGCGAGTTGCTGTGCAGCTCTCTTGGGTCGTCGGCAGTGCGTTGTGGCTTGGCGTGCTTACTTCGTCGGTGCTTTGCTTTTGTGATGATTTCACTGGTCGGCATCAGTATTTCGTTGAAGGCAGATGAACCGTCAGCGATGACGCTTTCGCAGTCATTCGAAAGTCAGATTCAACCATTTCTTGTCAGGTCCTGCGGGAAGTGCCATGGATCGAATCCCAAGGACAACGATCTCGACCTGGCAGGCTTTCGTTCAGCCAGTTCGTTCCTGGATCGACCTGAAGTGCTTGGCAATGTTGCCGAGCGGGTGCGTGGTGGAGACATGCCGCCGAAGGGCGAGCCGCAGCCGGAGCATGCTGAGCGGGAACAACTGCTGAGTTGGATTACCGCAGCGCTCGATGCCGAGGCGGACGCGCGGGCTGGCGACCCTGGACCGGTGACGCTCCGTCGGCTCAGTAGCACGGAATACGACAACGCGATACGCGATCTTACCGGTGTGGACATGAAGCCAACGCAGGCTCGCGAGTTTCCAGTCGACAGCGTTGGTGGCGAGGGTTTCGCAAACGTCGGTGAAGCGATGCCGGTGACACCCGAGTTGGTTCAACGCTACCATCAGACCGCTCGCGATGTAGCCTCGCGCGCCGTGTTGCTGCCACAGGGGTTTCGCTTTTCTCCCTCTCCGGACCGGCCGACCTGGACTGCAGAAACATTGAAATCGCTCCGCAGCTTTCACGCCCGGTACGCCGGACCTGGCGGAGAGCCACCACTGGCCTTGCACCTTGAGGCTACTCTCCGCAATCGGGAAAGGCTCCTTCGTGGCGGACCGTCCGCCCTTGCAGCTGTCGCCAACGAAGAAAAACTCAACCTGACTTATTTGACCGCGCTGTGGAATGGTCTCAATGGAAAAACCAGCTCATCGTCAGCATCATCTGCCGTCGCTGCTCGGATTCGACAGTGGCAAGAAAAAACAGACGCAATTGAAGCGTTGAAGCAACGACGGCAGGCAGCTTCTCGTCAGATTGAGTCCCGTTGGGCATCGTCGAAACAGGTTCTGGCGAGCTCCAATGTCGCGGAAGGTGCTTCCGTACCATTTGAAAGCACTGTTTCGGTGCGAAAGGGTGAACTGCTGCTGTTGACGGTGCGTCCCAATGCAAATCATGGCGCTGACAGCACACTGGTCGAGTGGACAATTCGTGAAAAATCTGGTGATCAGCACATTTGGAGCGTCGCCGATCTGATCCCCAATTTAATGAAGGGGAACTCGTGGCCAGATAAGAAGGGTGCCCGCTGGAGCTTTTTGGAAACGACTTCAACTCCAACCTTTCTTACTGAACAGCGCGACAGCATTGCTGGACGGTCTGAACTGAAGTCTTGGAGCCTCGGGTCCGAGCCCTCAGTGTTTGTAAACGTTGGTGACGAAGATCTGTCGGTCTGGACGACGTTGCCTGGGCAGACTTTCTTTGTGCATCCGGGGCCAAATCGGCCAGTTGCTGTGGCATGGACAAGTCCTGTTGCTGGCGAGTTGCTGGTTTCAGGCCGCGTTGCCGATGCCCACCCAGCTGGGCTCGATGGTGTCGCGTTCGAGCTGTCGCATCTGGCAGCTCCGGAACTGGGGGAGGCCTTGTCCGAAGTAGGTAGTACGTCCGCGGGCTTAATGGATCCCGGACCACATCCTGCACCACTCGATCACATTCGAGAAAAGTGGCGGGCAGAGGTTACGGACCCGGCACCGATCTTGACTGCGATCAAGGCCACACAGGATCAGCTGTTTCGAGGCAACTACATGCAGCATGCTGTCATTGCGGTGGGAAACGGGTTTCCTGCATGGGGGGAGCTGCGCCGTGTGGTCGCTCGTGAGCGGGTCGAGGGTGCCGCGCGGGATCCG
This sequence comes from uncultured Rhodopirellula sp., assembly GCA_964012125.1. Classification (GTDB taxonomy): domain Bacteria; phylum Planctomycetota; class Planctomycetia; order Pirellulales; family Pirellulaceae; genus Rubripirellula. The sequence goes on along the minus strand of CAXGRW010000133.1, from coordinate 7,605 downwards.
GTCTTCCAGTTGGTCGCGTTGCCGGTTCAGCCTGATACCTTCGTGGTCTGGGACCGGTTGCGGCTTGAGGGAGGGGATGGCCAGACTCTTGTGTTCGCGGAGCATCCGGAACTGAAAGAAGCAGTCGAAGCAGCATGTGGGCTCAAGTTCGGTCATCATCCGCTGAATCGACCTGTTCCCCGCTCCGCGTTGGTCACGGCTGCGGGCGAAAAGGTCGTTATCGACATGAAAAATCTGCCGGCCCAACTCCAGCAGTTGCTCAAATTGCCTCGGTTTCTTCGTGCTGACGTCAGTCTCGGGGAAGGTAGTCCAGCAACTGCCGAAGTGCAGGCGTTCCTGGTCGCCGCGACGGGTGGTGGCGGCAGGTTGGCCGAGCCGGTTGCCAAGCCAACGTTGGGCGATCCGCAAGTAGCAAAGATAGTTCATCCGCAGGTTGCTGCTGAATGGTCCAGATCAGCCTCGGAGTTTCGTGACCTTTTTCCACCGTCGGTCCTGTTCGAGCCGATTATCCCGCGAGATGCACAGGGGAGTATTTTTCTGTACCACCGAGAAGACGAGCCGCTGCGTCGACTTCTGCTCGACGAAGCTGGTCGAACCGAACTCGACCGCTTGTGGAATGAGCTTGACTTCGTCAGCGAGCAGGCGTTTGCCACCCCGCGCATGTATGAAGAAATATTGCAGTACTACCGAAAACCAAATGATGGTGCGCGGATCATGTTTTTCTATATTCAGCTGTTTGCAGAGCAGGTGCAGAAACAGGAGGAAGCTCTGCGCGCGGCCAAGGTCACTGCGGAGATGACGCATCTGGAGGCATTGCTGTCCTTCGCCTCGCGTGCCTGGCGCAGGCCGCTATCCGGGGAGGAACTCTCTGCCATTCTTGCGTCCTATCGCAGCGATCGTGCCGACGGTATCGAGCACGCGACTGCATTTCGTGCTGCCCTCACCCGCATTCTTTCATCGCCCTGGTTTATCTATCGTGTTGAGCAGCCGGCAATCGGACCGCACTGGCAGCCTGTTTCGGGCGACGAATTGGCGACGCGGTTGAGCTTTCTCTTGTGGGACTCGATCCCAGACGACGAACTGCGGGCAAAGTCAGCTCGCCTGCATGAGCCGGCGGTCATGGAGACGCAGTTGCGGCGTATGCTGAGAGACGGCCGGATGCGCGGTATGGCTCGCGAATTCGGTGCTCGTTGGCTGGGTGTACGGGACTTCGTCACGAACCACGGTCGGAATCTGAAGCAGTTTCCCGAGTTCACGCCAGCGGTGAGCAATGCGTTGGCCGAAGAGCCAGTTCGGTTTTTCGAAGATCTGTTGGTGTACGATCGCCCGGTCGCCGACGTGATTGATGCCGATGCGGTCGTGATCAATGAGGTTCTTGCTAATCACTACGGCATCCCGGACGTGACCGGTCCAAAGTGGCGTCGTGTTGACAATGTTTCTGCCTACAATCGCGGTGGTTTGCTTGGCTTCGGTGCCGTGCTCGCAAAAACGGCAGCGGCCGCTCGAACCAGTCCTGTCAAACGTGGTGCATGGGTGGTTCAGCTGCTTGGAGAGCGGTTGCCCGCAGCGCCGTCCGGTGTACCACCGCTTCCCGAGACTCCACCGGATGGGTTGAGCGTGCGTGAGATTACGGAACGCCACCGAAAAGATCCGGCTTGTGCCAACTGTCATGTTCGTATCGATCCGTATGGAATGACGCTTGAACAATTTGACGCTCTTGGCCGATTGCGACCCACCGAAGATCTGAAACCCGGTGATGCGTTAGCGACCACCCGCGATGGCGTCGAGATCAATGGCTTCGCCGGCCTGCGGAATTACCTTGCTGGCCCCCGCCGCGAGGACGTGCTGCGGTCTCTCGCTCGAAAATTGACAGGTTATGCACTGGGTCGTACCGTGCAGCTTTCAGATCGGAAGCTGGTCGATGAGCTAACGGAGACAATGCTCGCTGGGGGCCGCTGGTCGGACATTCTGCTCATCATTGTGCGTAGCGAGCAATTTCGCTGCGTTCGCCCAGCGGTCACGACTGCTTCAGCCAAACAGGGAGCAGCGAGCTGAAACTCTTGGCGACGCTCGCCGGAGCGTGGCTACAGACAGGTGATTGGTTACGAGGTGCCTAGCAAACTTCCACTACAGGAGCATGTTCATGCCCATGCGTTCTAATTCGACCGTCTCGCGGCGTACCTTGCTGCGCGGACTCGGTGTCTCGATGGCACTGCCATGGCTCGAGTCGCTGACGATCGCCGCAGCGGCCACCGCTACAGATCAGCCCCCGACTCGCACTCTTGTCACGTTTACCGGGATGGGGTTCCACTCAGAGCACTGGTGGGCCAAGGGACAGGGCGAGGCAATGGAACTCGGCCCATGTCTGAAGCCGCTTGACGCCTGGAAGCAGCAGTTGGTTTTCCTTCGCGGTCTGTGGAATGAACAGGCGAATAATGGCGTTATCCACTGCATGCAAACTGGCAACATGCTGAGTGGAGCGCCAATGTCAAAGACAGAGGTGCACACGGGTGTCAGCTTTGACCAGTTGATGGCACAGCGGATTGGCAGTCGCACTCGGTTGCCGTCGCTGGTGCTTGGTTGTGAAGGGCCGATCCCCGGGCTTCAAGACGGGCATCCGTTGCTCTACAGTTCGCACATTTCGTGGAGCACGGCGGTGTCGCCCACTTGGACGGAAACGCGGCCGGCCCTGGCCTTTGACCGTCTCTTCCGCACGAAACACAACCGCAGCGACCTGCGTGTTGTGGATGCCGTGCTTGAAGATGCCCGTTCGCTGCGAAAGCGACTCTCCGTCTCCGATCGACAACGTTTTGAGGAGTACCTCGGGAGTGTTCACGAGATAGAGGGGCGGATCAAGCGGGCTGGTCAGGATCGTGAGGCCGGTGGTTGGCAGCCGAGCCTGACAGCGCCCGATCGCCCCAGGCCTGCTGATGGTATTCCCTCTGAGATCCCGGATTACTGGAGGCTGATGAACGACATCGTGCTGCTCGCATTTCGCACGGATTCCACGCGGATCGCGACCCTCAAATATTGCAACGATGGCTCGATCCTCACGCACGCACACGCCGGTGCCAAGGATCAGCATCACCAGATGGCCCACACCCAGCCGTCGGAACTAGTCGGCGTCAACCAGTTCTTTACTTCCCAGCTTGCCTACCTGTGCGAGCGGATGGCGGAAGTTAAGGAGGGAGATCGAACTCTGCTCGACAACACCACCATCATGCATTGTTCAAGCATGATTCATGGCAACCATGACGCCAAGCAATTGCCGGTCGTTCTGCTGGGTGGAGGGGGCGGCAAGCTCCGCGGAGGTCGCACGCTTGACTACCTTGATGCTTCCAATCGTCGAATGTGCAGCCTGTTTCTCAGCCTGATGGATTGGGGCGGCCTTGAACTCGACCGGTTCGGTGATTCGGCAGAGCGTTTGACCGACATTTGATTCTTGTCGAACGGTAAAGCTCGACAAAACACATTCTTGTCCCACACGCGGACGTCTCACAAGACGCAGGAGTGTGAGCAAACGCATGTTGGGTTGATTCGTAAGGGACAAGTGAAATCGGATGGAGAATTCCAGCTTGATTCTCTTGCAATGCCTCTTCTTATCGTTCGGTGAAAAATTCTGATGACACGATCGCAACGACAATGTCGCGTAGTTTGAAGTCGTTCTCAGCGGACTGCTGGTAGAGTAAGTCAAGGCTTTCCCTATCGCGAAAAGTAAGCTGGCGTGCCATAGCATAAGACAGCATGTTCTCAATGAATGTTTGCGAAAACCTCGCCTTGTCTTCCATCAGAATGGTCTTCAGGCCTTGTGGGCCTGCAAAGGCACGGCCATCCTTATGGACTGTTCGTGAATCCACGGGAAAACGTCCGGCATTGTTGCCTTTGTCCTGGCTGTTGGTGGCATAGTTGCTGACATCCGTGTATTCATCCCGCCAACGCCCAATGACGTCAAAGTTTTCCAAGGCGATGCCGAGGGGATCCATCTTGCTGTGGCAGTTGTTGCAGCTTGTATTCTCTCGATGTGCATCGATCGTCTGTTTGATCGAGTCTGTTTTCGTTGGCGGATTGAGGGCTGCGATAGCCAAGCCTTCCGGTGTCTCCAAATGATCGCCGTAGAAGCTTTTCAATACCCATGCGCCGCGATAAAAAGGATTCGTGTATTGTCCATTGTTGGTCGTCATCAGCATGAAGCCCGCCTGAGTAAGCAGGCCTCCGCGATATCGATCGTTCTCACCCAACGCCACTTTGGAAAATTCTGACTTGATCTCTTTGGGCCTGTAGTCGACTGGTGATACTTTGCTTGCCCCCGGTCGCTTGCCTGGTTTGGCGATTGCAAGTCCTTCGATCTGATAGATGTAGTTGAGTTCCGGTGTGATCGTTACAAAATCGGAGTCGATAAAGTTGAGCAGGCTCAAATTGCTGTTCAGTACTTCCTTGAAAAACGCGACCGGCTCTTCTTTGATCTGATCTCGAACCAGGTCAAATTCATCAACGGTGAAGATGTTCAAGTCAGGTTCGATGATCTTGAGTTTTTCCAGATCGAGCCACTGATAAACAAAGTCTTTAACAAACCGGTCGGCTTTTGCGTCGTTTAGCATGCGCAGGGTCTGTTCGCGTCGAAGCTTGGGATCCTGAAGTTTTCCCTCGGTTGCCAATCCGTAAAGTGTCTCGTCGGGCAAGGAGTTCCACAGGAAGTACGACATGCGTGCGGCGATCGCGTGCCCATTCAGAGGCCCCGACACGCCTTCCTGCTTAAAAAGGAAATTCGGTGAACACAACATTCCACGAATGCCTGCTTGCAGACCGGTGTAAATGCTTCGGCCCTGAGCAAACTCTCTCTCCGCATGCGTATAGACTTGCTGCATCTCAGCATCGGAAACGGGACGGCGAAACAGTCTTGTTGCAATTCGCCTCAGGATTGCCAGGCATGCTTCATAGTCAGACGAAGCATCGATGTTTTGGCAATAGGTTGCATGGAAGGGAGTGTTCGGGGGCCACGAATCGTAGACAGGACCAGTGATGGTTGCTTTCTCAATGCAGAACATCCGTTGCACACCCCCACCTTGGACCGAATTGCATCTCAGGACGATTGTGTCATCGGAGGATAGTCGCGTCGTGAATCCTTCACGGGGATCGAATTCTTGCCAAGCTGCATTTTGGGGAATCACAGTCACAATGCTCTGCCCTGCTCCCGCGTTCTTTCGCAGGAAATAGCTCATCGAATGGCCAGATGATGCCGCATCTTCGTTATTGATGTCTGAAACGTCTTTGACGGCAGGCAATCTCTCTTCCGTGCGGCTGCCAGGAATCAAGCTGGCAGTGATATAGAATCCCTGTGGAATAATCTGGTAGACACCACTCGTGTTGACAGCTGGATTGATTTTTATCTGGGTAGCGGGTGACGCAAAAGCCAGTGGCCGCGATTCTCGTTCAAGGGACGGAGCAAAGGCATTGGTATCGTCTTTATGACTGAGAGAATCAATGTCCGTGTTTTTCGTTGAGTAGACGATAGTGCGTGGAGCAGGTTTGTCACCGATGACACTCTCGGCAATCCGGTTTGCAGCGTTGAAGTATGCCTCCATATCGACAACCGACATGTGCAGTTTGTCAGCATTGTTATCAAAGCCAGCGTCGATGTTGTCGAGCGGCAGTCGGTTGAGTATCGAGAAGTCAGTGCCGAAGACATCGTTGACAGTATTCTGGTACTCGACTCGGCTTAATCGCTTCAGTATTCCGGGCTTCTGCTTGTCTGTGAGCTTGCGTAGTTGATTGCTTAATGCAAGTTCGAGTGCCATGGACTGATCAGGTGTTGGTTGCGTTGCCGCATTTTCTGGCGGCATCTCACCACTTTCGACCGCCGTGTAAACTTCTTCCAGCAGACTTGCATTCTCCCATTGCTGCACGTCAAGTTGGTCCAGACGAACGTCGGCTTTCGATGTTTCCTTGCCATGGCAGGAAACACAAAAAGTCTTGAAGAATAACTGTGTCTGCTTGCGTTCATTCGCACTGCACTTCGATATGTCGTTTCCTGCAAGCAGCGACAGCAAAACAGCAATTGTCGTGAAGTTGTATTTTAACATGGCTTTAGAGTTGGATGGTCTTCGTGCTGTTGCCAAACTGTTCTCGTTGGATGCCGAATTTCTGAAGTATCGATAGGTAGATGTCGCAGGTCGTTTCACCTTTCCGAATGATATGCCCACCGTGATTGGCGAATTGGCCGCCTGCGAGGAACACGGGGATTTCGTTTCCGTTGTGAGGTCCCATTCTCTGGCTCACGCTATTGTTTCCCGTGGCGACGGTGACTGTCTCATCCATTAGTGTTGCACCGGATTCGTCTTTCGTGTCAGCCAGTTTGTCGTAGAAATTGGACAGCAAGGAAAAGAAGGACGAATCATATTTGGTCAGGCTCGTGCGAGCTTCCTCAGCTTTTGGCACGTTGTGCGTTGTAATGTGATGGTCATTGTCCAGACCCACCATGTAGAAATTGACCACACGTGTGATGTCGAACTTGAAGGCCTTGTAGATCATGTCGAATGCAATGCCACGTTGAATCTGACGTGGGTTTTCAAGAAAACGTTTTTTGTCGACATCGGTTGCGAGGAAATTGTTCTCGAGTTGAGGTGCGACCGGGAATTCGACATCCTGACGCGGATTACTGAGCCACTCGATCGATTTGTTGAGTTCCTGTTCCGATTCACGCAACGCAGCAAAATACTCTTCGAGTCGCTGGCGATCGCGGTTCGATACCCGTGTCATCAGAGATTTTGCATCTTCGAGAGAGCCGTCAAGAACGCTTTTCTTGTGAGCCAGGAGTCGCTCCTGCGTTTTTCTGTCAGTCTTGGCAAAGAGCGTTTCAAACAGGACTCTCGTCGATTGTATCGGCATGACCGGCAATCTGTTCCGCCAAGATGCAACGATATGGTGATGGGCATGGCTGATGAAGGTGACGACATTTCTAACGCGGGTCAAATGCCCAATGTGGTCCGCAACAATCTGGTCCAGTGAGTCTGGGTTCGTCGTCGTGTTACCGACAAAACACTTGTGGTCGCGGACATGGTCTCCACCAAACTTCATTTTCGAGTAGAGCGTGAAGTGGTCTCGGTGTTTCTGCAGAGGGTCCATGTGATCACTGAAGGTGTAGTCTGGACCGACGGTTTGCGGCAACACGTCTGTGAAGAACCCATAGCCCATGCTGACGCAGAAAAGCCGCTTGACTTCAGACTTTTCCGGGGCGGAGCGATTCTGCCCAAAACTCTCCAGTGACGGTAGGAATAGCACACAGCCAGCGGACTTAAAAATTTCACGACGTTTCATGAAGGTCGACCTCTCACCTGTGTTGCAGAAGCATGATTGTGTTGCAGATACATGGTTGCGACGCTGCTTTCATTCTAGCTCTGATCAGTTTAGTCGTTAGCAAGCCTCGTTGTCTTCCTCGACAACAACGTATCTGACGAAAAAATGGTCAGCAGCGAGTGATGCTCCGGAAGCATTGTGGCATCGGTTTCGATGAGGTGACGCAGACTTAGTACAGAAAAGTGATGGCGAGAAAACAAGTTCATTTCAGGGTGATCTTTTTGGCTGAGCGGCATCTGGAGGCAGATCGCG
>CAXGRW010000132.1:0-10228 GCA_964012125.1 uncultured Rhodopirellula sp. | reverse complement strand
CCGTGTTCAGTCACTCCAACATAAATTCCAACACGAGATCGATCCGTGTTCTCCCAGTCGATTCCTGAATGCGCAATCGCTTCGTTTGCGGCGTAAACGCCTACGCTTCCAGCTCGTGTTCCGCGGCGTACTTCTTTTTTCTTCTGATATCGATTGGTGTCGAAGTCACAAATGCCGGCCAAAGTCTTGCCAAAATAGCGGATTTCGTAAGGCTGGACGCCGCTTCGTTTTTCCAGCAGTGCTTCGCGAAAACTCGACCAGTCATTTCCGTTGGGCGCAGTGAGTCCAACGCCAGTGATGACGATTCGCTGGTCGTCAGGCAGTTCGGAAGCGCGATTGGGAGCGATCACAAGACAGAAATTGGTAAGAGGTACGCTCGGTGAGCAAGATTTCCCGAGCAATAAGGGTACCGCGAGGACTTCCACTGCATCACACCCGGTAACGAAAAGGCTAACAATCGAAGTCAAAATTGACAACGCCTGCGAAAGCACATTCGGGCCTTGGTTTTTCAGAAAACAGCGTGAAAAACGGATTAAAACACGTTACCCGCGTTCTTTCCACGCTTTACCGAGCCGTTCCAATCCCTGATCCATACTCAGACGGACACGAAACCCCAGCTTTTCCTTCGCCGATTCAATCGAAAAATAGTGATCTCGGGCGAGTTGCGCAGCGACAAAGCGGGTCATCGGTGGCTCCGCTTTTCGCCCAGTGAGGCGATAACCAGCCTCCAGCAACGCTCCGATTCGGTATGCCGCGCGGTAAGAGATTCGTTTGGTGGGAGGCGGTGCCGATCCCAATTCGCAAATCTGCTGAATCCAGTCCCAGCATTTCACAGGCTCATCCTGTGCAATGAAGTACGCTTGGCCACCGCAGATTTCTGGTTTGCTTGCTAACGCATCAATCGCGTCAAGGTGTGCCGCTGCTGCGTTCACGACGTGCACCGTGTCCACCACATTTTCGCCGTCCCCAACGATCCGCAGCCGGCCAGATCTCGCTCGATCTAACATTCGTGGCAGAATATGAGGATCGTCGTCGCCCCAAATCAAATGCGGGCGTAACGCCAAGGTTGCCAGACTGCCCGGAGCATTTGCATTGAGAACTGCCTGCTCGGCCATTGCTTTGGTGTGTGGGTAGTGGCACATCCAATGGTTCGCATAAGGTGCGGTTTCATCGACCCCCCGCTGATGCTCACCATCAAACGTGACACTGGGGCTGCTCGTGAAGACGCATTGTGAAACCTGATTTGTCTGACAGGCCGTTAAAACATGGTCGGTTGCTATTTTGTTGATCGAGTAAAAGTGTTCCCAGGGCCCCCAGACGCCTGCCACTGCCGCTGTATGTACCACGGAGTCGCATTCGCGAATTGAGCGGCTGACGAACTCCGGATCTCGTAGATCGCCGCGACAATGATGCATACCCCGACTGACTAGGTCGGGATATTCCTGCCGGGATATACCAGTGACTTGGTCACCTCGGTCGAGTAGTTGTCGGACGATTTCACTGCCAAGAAACCCGCCGCATCCGGTTACCATCACATGCAAGATTGAATCGCCTGTCGTAGTGGCTTGTTACAAGTAGTCGCTCATGGACTTTACTCAGCATTCCTATGTCGGTGTATCATAAACAGGGGCTGACTGCCAGCTTGCGAATACATTCACCTTGCTGAAAAAAAGGTTCTGCGGTGGTCATGACGCACGAGAATGCGCAGTGACTCGGTGTCCGCCGACGCAGGCACTCGGTGTCCGCCGACGCAGGCACTCGGTGTCCGCCGACGCAGTCACTCGGTGCTCGCCGACGCAGTGACTCGTAACGCGAGCAAGGTATCTGCTGATTTGATTCACACTTTCACTATCTTTTTGGAAAACGGCCACAGCCTATGAGCTTCGTAAGTACTCATCAGATCAAGGCCGGTGCCAAAGTCCGCCTTGACGAAATCGAAACACGCTGCAAAGGACCATTTGAGGGGAAGAAGCAGGCACGAGAATTCACTGTTGAGATGAATCAGGAAATCCGTGACTTGCAATATCGGCAGTTTGTCGAGGGTAAGCAGAGTCTGTTGGTTGTGCTGCAAGCTCCTGATGCTGCAGGGAAAGATGGCTTGATCCGAAAGGTACTTGGCCAAATGAATCCGCAAGGCTGTCGGACCTATCCATTCAAGGCACCCACCCGAAAAGAGCTTGCACATGATTTCCTGTGGCGTGTTCATCACTGCACGCCTGCTCAAGGACACGTCTCAATCTTTAATCGCTCGCATTATGAAGACGTCCTGATCGTTCGGGTGGAGGATTTGGTACCCAAGTCAATCTGGAGTGAACGATATGAAATTATCAATAGCTTCGAGAAGAATCTTAAGGCAAGTGGCACAACGATTTTGAAATTCTATTTGCATATCAGCAAGGAAGAACAGCTTTCGCGATTTAAAAAACGGATTGATAATCCAGAAAAACACTGGAAGCTGAATTTGGCAGACTACACAGTGAGAGAGCGTTGGGATGAGTATCGCGAAGCTTATGAAGATGTTTTTCAAAACTGCAATCATGCCGATGCGCCTTGGTTCGTCATTCCTGCTGATAACAAATGGTATCGCGATGCATCGGTTGCGGGCATTGTTCGGGACACTCTGCGCAAGATGAATCCTCAGATGCCGCCAGTGGAAGTTGATTTGGATGAAATACAGCGTTACTACGATCAAGAGTTGGACAAACTTGGGCGTTGAGTGGGGATACTGAGATGGCTTTCGAATTTCGCGGTCGCCGGGTATCTTTCGGTTACGGAATTGCCTCGCGTGGACGGGGAACTGATCGCGCACGCCTTCGTTGTGATGGGGGCAGGAATTGCCTCGTTTCGGGACTACCCGTTTCGAATGATGGTTAACTGGTGTGCCAGCAATTTCGGCTGCACACATGAACTTCTACTCCAATGAATTTCTCTTCGAATGATTGAGACTTGGCCTTCCGAACGAGATGTGCGTCGCCTGACTTTCATTTCAGATCTTCACCTGTTTAGCAATCGTTGCAACGTTGTTGAGCATCACAATCTGATCGAGTCCTCGATCGAGGATGCTGATACATGCGTGTGGGGTGGCGATCTTTTCGATTTTCGCTGGAGCCGTCTGGAAAACGAGAGTGCATCGGTCAACCGTGCCCTGCTGTGGCTTGAGGAATGGTATGAGCGTTTTCCTGATAAGCAGTTTGTTTACTTACACGGCAATCATGATGCCCATAGCGCTTTTTCAACAGCGATGATTCGTTGGGCTGCTGACCGTGAACGGTTTGCATGTGATTTGGATTGCATGCGGATCAAGGACACCTTGTTTCTGCATGGCGACGTGATTGAGGGAAAGGGCAATCTGGAAGCTTTTGCCGAGTATCGTGGGCGTTGGCAAAACAAACGTGTTGCATCTCGTGTCGCTAGCGGGTTTTATGACGTTGCCATTGCCGCTCGAGCGCACAAGGCGGCCGCTATGGCTGCGCATCGTCGAAAAGCAACCTGTCTGCAATTGCTGCACTGGATGCACAAACAGCCTGACCATGCCACCGACGGGGTTCGGAGAATCGTGTTTGGACACACGCATCGACGTATCCAAGGATACCGCTTGGAAGGAATCGAGTTTTTTAATGGGGGAGCGACGATTCGGCACGTCCCTTTCTCCCCAGTCATGATCGATTTTGCCGGGTGATCTGTAGTGGCATTACGCGACAATAAATATCGTCGGGTGGGCACGCACCATTGATTGAGTGACTAGGCCGTGGCTTCCTTCTCTGGCTTATCTGTTGTTGCTAAAGCTGCACGAAACCAGGCCATCCCGGCCTTGGCAATCCTCGGTTGTAAAACGTCGGGATGGCCACCGAGGGTTTCAGTCTTGGTAAGCACTTCTGCGTCCGGGGTAATCACGGTAAGGGTGATTTCTGATGCCGGCTGAGGCAACAGTGCGTCGTGCTGTAACGCTGGATAACTGTTGATTACTAAAATCCAGTCGAGGTTGCATTTCTGTTTGACAATTGCCAATGCCTGTTGCTCAGTTTCACCACCAAACATGTCCTGCAGTTGTCGTGGGTTCGCCAGAGATAGTCCGCCCTTGTAGGCTGGGGTGTCACCAAGCTTGGCAAACCAATCACCCAAGGGTGCTGCCCGGCCGTATTCGACCACCATTAGATTCTGTTTACGGGCAATCAAATCTTCGTTGATCGCGTCGTGTTGCTCGTAACGGTCACCTTCGCCAAAGTAAAATTCGGGGACCCGCTGCATGATCTCAGCGCGCGTCTCCTCGATCTGAGCTTGGCAATCTGAAGCATCTCTTCCTGTTGCTGTGATCCGTAACGAAATCGTCGCGGTGCTGACTGTGATGCCAACTCGCGGTTCACGGTCTCTCGCAATCATGGGGCCGAGTCGATTTTCCATGTCGCTTTCTCCCGTCCCGAAGAATTTCATTACATGCTGCTGTATCTCGGTTCCAACGCCTTTTTCTTCCAGGATTCGAGGTGCAACCGTTTCGTCGAACATGCGTTTCATCTCCGCAGGTACGCCGGGCAACGCGAATGCACGTGAGTTGCCGTCCTTCTGACGTGGAATCACCATGTCAATTCCAGGAGCGGTTCCCTGTGGGTTGAAAATCTGCTGGCTTCCAGCGGGGAACATTGCCTGAACTCGGTTGCGCTCGGGCATGTCACGCTTGCGGCGGGAAAACATCTGCTCAATGTGCTGCATCGCCGACGGATTCAGCTCAAGAGGTTTTCCAATCAACTTTGATAACGCTTCTCGAGTCAAATCGTCTCGCGTGGGACCAAGACCTCCGGTGCTGACGATGATGTCAACGCGTTCAGAGGCGATTCGGAATACATCGACGTTTTGTTCCAACGTGTCAGCGACGGTGGTGTGAAAGCTGACTTTGATTCCCAGTTCGCCAAGTCGCCTGCTAAGCCATTGGGCGTTAGTGTCCAGCCTTGCCCCGCTCGTCATTTCATCACCGATGGAAATGACTTCAGCTGTCAGTTGCCTTGCTTTTTGTGTCATCTTTAGCTTGGTCGAGTCGTGCTTTGTTTTTCCGGGTTGTCAAATTCAACGACCGCTTTCCCGGGTCACCCAGGATTAAGACGCGGTGTGTGTAGTTGGGCTCGCGGTCCTCAAGCATTCGCTGTTGAACCCATTGGGGCTTGCTTTTGTCGGCTGGCTCGATTTCAAAATACCACCAGACGTGAGGCCCTTTCTGTTCTCGCCCAATCCAATGATAGGAGCTGGTCAGGGGTTGGCCAGCACCCGTAGGTTTCGTGACCCGAAACTTTTGCTCGAGATATTTCAGACGCCAATCATTTGCCGCGTCAGAGTTTTTTTCGGACTTTGTGCCTGCCTTGGCGTGCTTCTTCGCCAACCACTGCGCATCCAGGATGTCGAGTCGCAGAGCCACTTCCATGCGGTGAGTCTTCGGATTCCATTCTATCTCGGCGACCGTCTCATGGACGGGGTGAACCAGCATCAGGCAGAGGAGACTAAAGTACATGACGGCTTCAGATAAGGTGGGGTCGGCTGAGTGCGTGTTGTGTTTTAAAGATGATGGATCTGATTGCCCGGTTTAACTTTGAGTCAGATATCCGAGGTTTCAGACTTCGTGGCGGTGCATGGACTGGTCGGCTTGCTCCAGTGTCTCGCTGTTAGCTTTCGAGCCCCGGTTTGAAATGGCAGCTTTCAAATCGCAGCTTCCAACTAACCGTTTCAAACTTGCAGTCAGATGACCGCAAGCGTTGGGGCGAGGCTAAGCAAGACAAGCTAGCCGACGTGTTGCATCAGTGAGAAGCTGTTTATTTAGCCTTCGCTTTCGGTTTAGCTTTGCCGGACGGTTTTTCCGTTGCTTGAGCAGGCTTCTTGTTGGAATCACTTTTTGGTTTGGCCGCTGGTTTTTTTGCGTCAGCTTTTTCAGCGTCAGCAGCTTTTTTCTCGGTTGCCTTTTTGGCATCCCGCGACTTTTGCATTGGATTCCGGCTTGGTCCTTCTTTGAACAGCCGGAAACGGCTTGGCACAAGTCTTGGTGGCCAGTGATTGTTGCTGGATTCGGTATCAGCTGTTTCCTGCTGGGGATCGAGTTCCAGACGCACGATTTCTTTGTCAGTGATTAGAAGTTTGCTGACGTTCTGGCTGTTACTTCGCCAGATCTCAGCAGGGATCTTCATGGTTTCGCTAGTGTTGTCTGTGTAATGGACGCGAAGGATAATGGGCATGACGAGCCCGCCCAGGTTCTCGAACGAGACGCGATAGAAATTGGTGGTGCGTTTCAACAACGCCTTCTGTTTCGAATCCAGTCCTTCGACAAACTTTTGATACGACTTGCGTGCTGATTCTTCTACGGCAAGTTCGTCGTAGTCACTGCTGTTGTAAAAGTCTTTGAGTCCTGGTTGCCAATCGATGCGTCGTTTCAGGTCTTCGTTGCGTTCAACGGACTTGCTTGGCTCTTTCTCGTCGCGTTCCTTGCGTTTTCGTTCTGCGGACTCATCCGGGTCTCCGCTGTCGATCACATAGAGATCAAGGTCAGTGATTGCGAGGTCCACGTGGTCAGTACTGTAGAACCAACCTCTCCAGAACCAGTCAAGGTCGACGCCCGATGCATCCTCCATCGATCGGAAAAAGTCAGATGGGGTCGGCCGTTTGAATTTCCAACGACGTGCGTATTCACGGAAAGCAAAATCAAACAGCTCTCTGCCGAGAATGGTTTCTCGGAGGATGTTTAAAGCGGTGGCTGGTTTCGAGTAGGCGTTTGCTCCAAATTGCAGGATCTCCTCGCTGCCAGTCATGATAGGGCGCTGATTGCCTCCACGCATGTAAGGCACGATCTGACTCGGTTCGCCTCTCCGTGAAGGGTAGTTCTCTTCCCACTCCTGCTCGGTGAGATATTGCAAAAAGGTATTCAGACCCTCATCCATCCAAGTCCACTGACGTTCGTCACTGTTGACGATCATTGGAAAGTAGTTGTGTCCTACTTCATGAATGATCACTGAGATCAGCCCATATTTCGTGGCTTTGCTGTAGGTTCCATCTTTTTCTGGACGCGGACCATTGAAGCAGATCATCGGATACTCCATTCCGTAGATCGGGCCGTTGACGCTGATCGCAACGGGATAGGGATAGTCAAATGAGTATCGCCCGTAGACTTCCAATGTGTGTGCGATTGACTCCGTGCTGTATTGGCTCCAGAGAGGTTCGGCTTCGTTGGGGTAATAGGACATCGCCAGAACAGTGTTGCCGCCCACTTTGACACCCATCGCATCCCAGATGAATTTTCGGCTGGCTGCGAACGCGAAGTCTCGCACGTTTTTGGCACTGTAGACCCAGGTCTTGGTCTTGTCGCTTTTTTCTGTTTCGTTCTGCTTCGCTTCTTCCGGTGTGACGATGAATTGTGGGGTCTTGGAAGACTCGGCTTCCTTCAATCTTTTGATCCATTCTGGCTTCAACACTTCCTTTGCGTTTTGCAGTTCGCCAGTGGCCGCGACCACCATGTCGCCGGGAGTGGTGATTCGCACGACGTAATCGCCCAGTTCCAGCGTGAATTCACCACGACCCAGAAACTGTTTGTGTTGCCACCCTTTGTAGTCGGTGTAGGACACAACGCGAGGAAACCACTGTGCTATTTCATAGATATAGTTTTCGTCTTCCTCAAAGAACTCATATCCTCCACGAGCTCTGATCACCTTGGCGTTGATGATGTTGTGTGAGAATCGGATTTCAAACCCTGTCGACATGCCGGGCATCAGTGGTTCTGGTAGGTCAATCCTCATCATCGTTTTATTGATGGTGTGGGGGATCGCTTTTTGCGTTTCGTCTGTTACCGATTCGATTTTGTAGCCGCCCTCAAAAACCGTGCGAGCAAGAATCGAGTTGAGTCCCCGGAATGACAAGCGTGGCGAAAGCGATGGCGCCGTTGTTGTGGTGGCAGAGTCCGAGTCTGGCTTGAAGCGGTTCTGGTCAAGTTGCACCCAGATGTAACGCAGTGTGTGTGGCGACTTGTTGTGGTACTTGATTCTCGAGACGCCGCTCAGCCTCTGTGTCTTATCATCCAGAGTGATGTCAATGTCGTAGTCGGCACGTTGCTGCCAGTATTCGGGCCCCGGAACGCCGGAGGCCGTACGCTGAGCATTGGGCGTAGGCAGCCAACTTTCGATTTGAAAAAAGCGATCCAACGAGTCGCTGTGCTTTGGGTTGGGTAGGTGCTGAGCTTGGCACACGGTTGGCGACAGATTGCCCGCCAAAAATAAAGTGGCAGCAAGGAGATAAAATCGATTCAAACAGGGAGCGAACGGCATGATGGTTAAGCGGACCGAGAGTGTGGGTGGGTGTAGATTTGTTTCGACCGGTATACAATGAGTTTAGTTGAGCTGCCTAGTGTCTGAAGCTGAACCTTGGAATCTAAGCAGATTTGATCTTAGCTTATTCCCCCCCCGCCGCCTGAATAGCCTCCATCTGTGAACTATCTGAACCCTTCCTCGGCGACGATTGGCTACTGCACCAATGTGCATGCTGGAGTCGATTTAGCCTCGATTTGCAGTAATTTACAGGAGTTTGCAATCCCGGCGAGGGATGCCATTGGATCAGATGAGCTCGGTGTGGGGCTCTGGATACCGGCACAGGCAGCCGGTGAATTGAGTGACGGTGTCGATCGGTTTAGCAAGTTTTTGAGCGAACGTAGGCTTCGAGCATTTACCATCAATGGGTTTCCCTACGACAATTTTCACCAGCCCATCGTAAAACGAGGGGTTTACTTACCAGAGTGGTGGCAGCCAGAAAGACTCGATTACACGCTTCGGCTTGCGAAAATATTGACTCACCTGCTGCCGCAGCAGGAAGCCACCGGGTCAATCAGCACCATGCCAATCGCTTGGTCCGACGAGAAAGCCGATTCCGAAAATCTGGCACAGGCCGGCGCAAACATGCGTGTGTTGGCCGCAAAACTCAAAGAAATCGAACATTCAACGGGAAAACGTATTGTCGTTGCGATCGAGCCCGAACCGGGGTGCGTGCTGGACACGACACAGGACGTTGTCGATTGGTTCGAGAAAGAACTGCCCGACACAGACCATCGACGCTACTTGGGGGTCTGTCACGACATCTGCCACTCAGCGGTCATGATGGAGTCGCAGCAAGATGTGTTAACACGCCTCGTGGAAGCGGGTGTGATGATTGGCAAGGTACAAGTGAGCAACGCGATTATCGCTGACTGGCTTTCTATGGCGGTTGGGCGGCAACGAGAGGCTATCGCGCAGTTGAGTGAGTTTGCCGAAGATCGTTACCTTCACCAAACCAGTCGGCTAAAGGCTGATGGAAGTTTCGAGCTTGCCGAAGATCTTCCTGACTTGCTCCGCAGTGCTGAGAGCGATGAGCAGCCAGCTTGCGGAGATCAACGCTGGATCGTGCATTTTCATGTGCCGATCTTCCTTGAGCGTTTCGGCCACTTGCGAACCAGTCAGGACGATACGTTGGAATGTTTGAGGTTCTTAAATCAGAGCGGAGCTGCTGATTTTACTGGGCATCTGGAAGTGGAAACCTATGCGTGGACCGTCCTGCCGCACTCGATGCGACGTCGAGGGCTGTCCGAAGATATTGCACGCGAGATCTGTTGGCTGCGAGATATCGTCTCAGACATGGCATGAATGTCTGGAAAGCCGCTGCTGGCTGCAAAATGAAGCGCTAAAACGTCCTCTGGCATGCAGTTCGCCGGCGATCGGCAGCAAAGGCACATCATCCTGCAGCTATTTCAAGATGCTTCTGCTCCGCCAGAATTGGAGTCGCGAGATTGAAGAAGTCAGAGCCAAAGGCTGCCATTGCTTCAGGCATTGAGCGAGCAATCAACCATCGCCTGCTGCACCAATGTTGCCTGCTGCACCAAAGTTGAGAGGGTTTAACAACTCTGCGGGACCAGCAAGTCGAAAGACTCGCCGACTTCGCAAGACCAGAGGGGATGCAGTGGCTACAAGGCCGCGCCGGATAAATTGCGATCCGGCACCAGGTAAACTGCGATTCGGCTTTAAGGAGCAGCATCCCGGCCACTCTCGAAAGAGGCGTTTGGTCACTTTTCTACGTCCGTGACTCAGATCACAACCACGGTTGGAGTGTGTTGCATCTATCCGAGCCTGCCGGTCTAACCGACGCTCCACTGATTCTGGAACCACTCAACGCGATCGATGCGGCGCGGAGCGTACTTGGTCTTTGGGTTGAACTTTTGATTTCCCAAAAACGATACGAATGG
>CAXGRW010000131.1:0-10242 GCA_964012125.1 uncultured Rhodopirellula sp. | reverse complement strand
TCAAAACGCGGCAACATCAACAAATCGAAAGTACAGAAAGAAAGTTACACCACCCACGTCGCCGTCACAGGCATGCCAATCACTGGGCATTTCGCAGACCTTTAACCGCTTTCATGTGGTCAATCAAATTGTGGAATTGTGGAACCATGGAAAATAGCAACGATGCGCTGGACATCATCGTTAACGGCATTCCTGCCCAGCCAGTCTTCAACAACAGCACATCAGCACTGCTGGGAAGTCACCTGACTTTCCAGCAGCTTGGCTGCCAAGCGTCCTACCCACCCTAATGAACGCAATTTGATTACACTGTGAGTACCCGGACTCATCACCCCAAGTGCTCTGTTTCCGTTCACATTTCGTCCTGCTGCTTGCCTGGCGGCAAAGTTCCAGCTCATGACCCAAACATCCACATCAATACATTTCACCAACCCACCTATTTTGGCAGCCGCATCACTGAGTTGTTAATGAAAGTAGTGAAGGTCTCTCGACTTAAATTGACGAAAACGAGTCGATGGCGTACTCACATGCATGGCGTGCAATTTTTTGTTGCAGCGTCTTGCTGGCTAATTACCACTACAGCAATGGCCCAGTCAAAAATCGCAAAGACCGACTCAACCGCGCGCTCCTTCCTTGCCCAACACTGCATCGAGTGCCATGACGCAAACACCCACAAAGGAGATGTCACTCTGACCGGAGTTGGTGTTTCCTCTTTGCCACGAGAATCTGCACTGCCGCAGGAGAAAGCAGAACTCTATGACCGGGTGCTATCAGTACTCGAAAGCGGGGAAATGCCTCCTGCCGATCAGCCGAGGCCAGACAAAGGAGCGGTCAACCGAATTCGCAAGTGGCTTGAACTTCAACTGCAGTCGTCTGCCGAGCAGATAGTGGGAAAACACCCCATCACCACTACCCGTCGCCTGACGAACTTTGAATATCAAAACACGATGCGTGATCTTCTGGGTTTCGACCTGAAACTACTTGAAGATCTTCCCAAGGATCCCGTCACCGCCTATCGATTCAACAACACCAGCGACATGATGCGTTTGGGCCCAGAACAAGTCGCTCGTTATCTGGCGACGGGTCGCCGCGCGATGGAAGCCGCGATCGTTGATCCCAAGAAACCTGAGGTCCATCAGTGGAGAACCGAATGGAAACCTCATGGTCTTGACCGAGGACTTGGTGGAGACGAAGTGGGCGTGTGGGGAAATCGTCGCAATACCCCAGCTACTGGCATGGGGCTACGAAGCATTCCTCGAACGGGTGAATACCGCATTCGCATGCAGGCGTCAGCCATCCTGCCACCCGGCATTAAGGAGTTGCCGCTTCGATTGGTGATGGGATTTACATTGAACGTGAATAGTGCCACTCAACAGATGGAGCCCGTTGGGACAGTACGTCTGAGTAATACTCCCGACGAGCCACAAATCATTGAGTTTCGCGGTCGAATAGAAAATCACCCTGCGCAGTTGGGCAAACTTCAAAACGGTGTACGGCAACCCAGCACCATGGTTATCACTCCGCAGAATCTGTTTGACGATGGAACGCTTAATGACGGCAACCGCAATATTGCGATGCCTCGGGCAGTGATCAACTGGATGGAGTTTGAGGCACCGATTACAGAGGTTTGGCCCCCAGTTCATCATCAACGCATTCTTTTTGAATCGCCACTGCAAGAACAGGATCCGCCGGCTTATATCCGCAGCGTACTGCAGCAATTCATTTCGCGGGCGTATCGACGTCCGGCAACGAAAAAGGACATTGCTTCCTTTGAACGCATTTATAATCTGCTGCTGCCGGAACTAAAAACACGCGAAGCAGCTATCCGCGAGACATTGGCAATGGTGCTCATCTCGCCTCAGTTTCTTTACCACACCAACAGTGCAGGTAATGGCGAGTGGAAGGCATACGAGTTCGCCAGCAAACTGTCCTACTTTCTTTGGGGCAGCATGCCCGACGATGAGTTGCTGCAATTGGCAGCCAGTGGAAAATTACTTGACAAGAAAGTCGTCGGAGAGCAGGTACTCCGAATGCTGTCTGATTCAAGATCTTCAGACTTCGTCAAAAACTTTACAATGCAATGGCTGAGTCTGGCCAAGATGAAGACTGTACCCATCAACCGCACGCTGTTTCCTCGTTTTCTCTATTATGTTTCTGCAGGCGAGCGTGCTGGAACTGAGGTACCGTACCGACCCACCATTCGGGACCACATGCAGCAGGAAACCATCGGTTTTGTTCAGCAACTGATTCAACAAAATCTACCAATAACCAATCTTGTTGATTCTGACTTCGCCTATCTAAACCAGCCACTTGCAGCGCATTATGGCATCGAGAATGTGAAGGGTGACCAATTTCGCGTCGTGCCGATTCAAGCTGAATCGCGACTCGGCGGCCTTCTCACACATGGCTCAGTTCTACTTGCCAACGGAACTGGCTCCGCCCCGCACCCGGTGTATCGAGCTGTCTGGTTGCGAGAGGCAATTCTAGGTGACGAAGTACCGCCACCACCGGCTGATGTTCCCGCGCTTTCCGAATCTGCAGGTGAATCAGGTGAAAACGCAGTAGGCATCAAGGAATTGCTGGAAAAACATCGCCAAAAAGAAAGTTGCAACGACTGCCATTCCCGCCTAGATCCATGGGGAATTCCCTTCGAACGCTACAATGCCACAGGGCAATTTCAACCCAACGTTCCCAAAGCGGGAACTCGAGTCAGCGGCTTTTACAAGCATATTCATGGTGACATGAACAGCTACGAGGCCTACTTGGAATCCATCAACACAGAATCCGTGGATGCCTCTGCTAAGTTGCCCAGTGGTGAGACGGTTCGTAGCTTGGATGATTTGAAGCGACACTTGCTTAGTAACCGAAAGGAAGAGATTGCCGGGAATATCGTTCGACGGTTCCTCAGCTATGCAATCGGTCGTGAACTTGACTGGCAAGATCGGTTTGAGGTGAAACGAATGCTAAATGAATTACAAACAGATGATTTTCGTTTGCGAGACATGATCGTCCTGATCTGCCAAAGCGAAACATTTCGGAATGACCACTAACCGTTCGAAACGGCACCCTGCCAAGAGTCGACGTCAAAAAAACAACGAGTCTGTCTTACACAGGTAAACACCATGAGCAACAAGTCTTGGCACGTCAGCCGACGCCAACTCATCAAGGGAGGTGGCGCAGCCTTAGCTTTACCACTACTCAACGGGATGCACTCAAATTCAGGCATTCTCTGGGGGCAGGACAGTGAGCATGGCGAACTGCCAAAGCGTATGCTGGTCAGCTACTTTGCATACGGTGCGTACATGCCAAATGGTGCAAGTGGCGTCCCCACAGGAAACAAACCGCACCACGACTGGAGTTGGTGGCCTTGTAGCGACTCTGGGCCACTGTCATTCAATCAATCGTCCAAACCATTTGAGCCACTGAAAGATCAAATCTCATACCTTCGTGGACTGGACCACAAGGGCGGCTGGTCCATGGGCGGACATAGCTCTGGTGATGTATTTGCCACCGGTGCGGACATGACGGAGCAAGAGAAAACAAATAACATATCAATCGACCAAGTGGCCGCAAACACGCACGGACACCACACGCGCTACGCGTCACTGGTACTGGGAACAGAAGGCGGCACAGGTAGCTACGGCTCAAGCAAGACGCTGTCTCACCGAGGTCCTGGGCGTCCTATTCCGTCGATGCACAAGCCACAGAAAATCTTCAATGGCCTGTTCCTCCCGTACGAAGGTAAAGGAATTGAGCAGGTACGTGCTGGGCTAAAACGAGAAGCCAGTATTCTGGATCTGATGATGGAGCACAGTCGCAGCTTCAGCCGCAATCTGGGAAAAGATGATCAGTCAAAAGTGAATGAGTATCTCGAATCGATTCGATCACTTGAGAAACGTGTGGAAAGAACCAGCCAGTGGACACACCAACCATTGCCGAAAGTCGATACCAAAGGTCTGAATCTTGAGGTATCACATCAAGATCCCAAGGAATACATTCGATGCATGTACGACCTGATTTACCTCGCGTTTCAAACAGACTCTACCCGTTTCGCAACGTTGATGCTGGAAAGCGAACAATCGTCAGACAGTGAAATGTGGAATTACGCTACCTATGCGTTGGGATACAAAGGGGCGACTCACGACATCGCGCACAAGCGGCCACCTGAATACTCAGGCCAATGGGACCGCTGGCGAGCCGAACAACATGCCTACTTTTTGAATCGATTACGTGAAACCTCTGAGGGCAATGGCAACATGCTCGACCGGACCATCGTGCTCTGGGGTTCGGCGCATCCACATGCTTCGCACAGCACACGAAATTACCCAATCCACCTTGCCGGTGGAAATCATCTTGGCCTCAAGCATGGCAACCTACATGCCTTCGAAGGTGATAGAAAGGTTCCCCTGTCAAATCTTTTCGTTAGCATGCTGAATGCCGTCGATGTACCTGTCGAAAAATTCGCAGACAGCACGGGACCGATGACGGAAATCCTCGCCTGAATCGCATGATTAACTCAATCCGCTTTTCATCAGTCGCGATTTTTCTGCTGCTGGCTCTCCGCTCGGGCCTGCTCGCCGACGAACCTACCTCTGCCGTCGCTACCATCCCCAACGTCTTGGTCGTGGGCGACAGTGTCTACTCGCAAGCGACCAACAATGCCGCCTCCATTCTACGAGGGCGAGTCAATCTGAAGTATGCAACCATGCAACCGGGTGAGGTCCGGAATACGCACAATGCTCTCATGAATCTGGAGGACATACTTGGCGACGAACGTTGGGATTTGATTCACTTCAATTTCGGGCTCGGTGATCTCGTCTACCGAGCGCCCAACATGAAAGCGTTTCGCGTGCTCCCCAAGAAAGCAGGCGGCGTCCGGACAACCTCACCTGCTCTGTACGAGAAGAACCTTCGAGCTCTGGTCACTCGCTTAAAAGCAACCGGATCGAAACTCATCTGGGGCAGCACGACTCCCATTCGCCACTCGTCCACTGGCGTATTCGACATGAAATCTGAAATTGAATACAACGCGATCGCTGCAAAAGTCATGATGGAACAGGGCGTTCCAATCAACGACATGTACAGCCATGTCTTGAAACTCATCGACATGGACAAACCAGCAAGCCACGGTGCGGACCCATTTTACTTTGACCGCAAACCACTCTACCCACCAATTGTCGTTAACGTGTTGCAACAACTGGATCTAATCAAACCAGTCCAGGGCCCGGTTCAGGTTTTCATCATGGCAGGAGGTTGGTCACACATTGGTGGTGGCATCGTAATGGACGCCGTCAAGCCAAGACCGGGTCAAAATCGTGGCACGCTGGACCACCTGGTACTTGAAGCGGAAAATGCGGCTGACTACCGGCACCTGCTTGATGAAGAAGGAAAGTGGAAAACCCGCTCAGACGTCTGGGTTCAGTTTGATCGGCGAGGGCCCAAATCGGGAGCTTTGGGGATTGGATATGGGGGCGATCGCAAGCGATGCATCGGATCAGAATTCAGCTTTGGAATTACTCTTGGCGAGCACATCGAGCAACAAGTCTGCATCATCAAAACGGCACTTGGCACCCCCTCTCTCGTATCCGATCTAAGATCACCAAGTGTCAGAGGACGTGGACAGCAGCCTGGAACTGCGTATACGAACCTTCTGAAACAGATCAGCGAGTCACTTGACTCATTGAGCGACAAATTCCCTGACTATACCAATGAAGCAGGTTTCGAAATTGCAGGATTCGTACTGAATGTGGGAGAGCAGGACAGCGACTCTGAACTGTACGGCGAGCACCTCAGAGCATTGATCGCAGATCTTCGAGCTGATCTCAAGACACCCCAACTGCCATTCATTATTGTGGGAACTGGCAGGGGCGGACGTGACGACACCGAGTTTCCACGCATTATACAGACCCAGCAGCAGATTGCTTCTTTACCGGAACACCAAGGCAATGTTGCCTTTGTGGAGACCCGTGACTTCTGGCCCAAGGAAGACGCGCGGGATGCGTATCGCCATCCGTCCAATGAACGCTGGTTTGATAATGCAGAGAGCTTCTATCTGATGGGCAAAGCAATTGGCGATCAGATGCTAAAGCTTTCGCCATGAAGCCTGCGGCAACACCGACAACCATCCTCCCCTCTCCATAGCCGAATGTCCCTGGCTACCGAGCTCAAAAGCATGAACCAAGATCTAATCCGTTATTTTGTTGTTGACGCATTCACAGACCATCCATTTGGCGGAAATCCGGCAGCGGTAGTATTACTTTCAGAATGGCCAGATGATGCATGGCTGCAGAACGTCGCCATGGAAATGAATCTTTCTGAAACAGCTTTCCTTGTCCCAAACCAGAACGGATTCGACTTGCGATGGTTTACACCAGCAGTCGAGGTGGACCTCTGCGGACATGCAACCCTCGCATCCGCATTTGCAATTCTTCACGCGGGACTTCAAGAAGACAAAACACAGATGGAGTTCTCGACCCGAAGTGGTGTTCTGTCTGCCGCCTCGCACGGAGATCGGATTCAGCTCAACTTCCCCCTGAAACGTGTATCACCAACGATTCCGCCCGTGGACCTGCTCGAAGGACTTTCGGTCACCCCTACCTATGTTGGCAAGAGTGAATATGACTATCTCGTCGAAGTGGAAACAGAACATGAACTCCGATCCGTGGCTCCCAGGTTCGATCAACTGGCCAAACTTGATTGCCGCGGCATCATTGTCACGAGTAGCTCAACAGACCCTGAGTTCGATTTTTCATCGCGATTCTTCGGACCGGCTGTAGGAGTTGACGAAGACCCGGTTACTGGCTCGGCACACTGCTGCCTCGCTCATCATTGGCAGAAACGCACCGGGCGTGATTGTTTCACTGCTTTTCAAGCATCGCAACGCGGTGGTGTCGTACACCTTACCGTCAAACAAGACCGTGTGCTTTTGGCCGGGAACGCAATCATCGTGGCTCAGGGCGAATTGCTGGTCCGTTGAGACAGACTGGATGGTTTCTGCTCACAAACGTCCTGCGTTAGCCCGACAAACGAACTTTGCTGGTGGGCATGGTTGTGCATCTGGTCACACCTGACAACTTTCAATGAGTTTCACCTTCCAGCGCAAAAATTGCTGCTACCTAGCGATTTCTGTTTCTAGTGTCCTCCAACACTGCTGCTTGTGGTTGGGGCATCTCAGACACACTAGACTTTGTAACACCAGCAACGTCGACCACTGGCTTCACCGAAATCCCCCGTGATGCATCTTATTTCAATGCAGACGATTGAAATTCGGTTGAGTGCACTTTCCAAACCGCATCAGCAACAACGAGAGTAGCCATGCAATATCCCATCGATTTGAACTTTAAAATATTAACATTCGGACAACGAATCACTGCCACGGACGCACAGGGCAACGTGATCATGTTCATCAAACAGAAGATGCTGAAGCTGAAGGAACAGGTTGAAGTTTACAGTGGCCCTGACCAGGAACAACTGATTTTCACAATGCGAGCAGATCGAATACTCGACTTTTCGGCAAACTACCACTTTGCTGACGCGGAAGGTAATGACTGGGGATCCGTACGACGAAAGGGCATGCGGTCACTTTGGTCGGCACACTATGACGTAATGCAGAATGGGGAAATTGACATGACCATGTCCGAAGAAAACCCCTTTAAGAAAATACTGGAATCGCTGCTTGGCGACATCCCACTGGTTGGCATCTTGGCCATTTATTTGATCAACCCGACCTACTTGGTTTCACGGCCAGATGGCACTCCACTGCTGCGACTGACGAAGAAGCCAGCTTTCCTTGAGGGCAAGTTTGTCCTCGAAAAATTAAGCGACATGCCAGAAGACGATGAACTACGGTCCCTGCTGGCTATTTTGATGGCCGCACTTCTTGAGAGGCGACGTGGCTAATCCCAGATAAACCAATCGAGACGTTGCAAGCCTGCAACGCAAGTTGTCTGACAGTGACACAAGCGGTGCCTGACAGTGACAAAAGGGGTGCCTCACACCGGCCCAAAAGAACACACCGCGTTAGCATGAAGAACGCGGGTTAACTTTCGTTCCTACAGGAAACGCAACGAGAGTCCAGTACCAACAAAGTAATCGTCCGAATCGTCATTCAAGCCAACACCACCCCGAAAATCCCACTGCACATTATTGCCAAACAGAACCGTCATACCTCCTGACAAATACTGTTCGTCAAGGCCTTCAACGCCCTTCTCGGCGGCATAGCCAAACCACTCACCGTAGACACCCAAACGGTCGGTCAAAGAAGTGCTGAGGGCGAGCGACTGAGTCCAAATTGTAAATGCATTGGGCTGACTATCATCGACTGCCCGATTGACCTGCGTGTTTCCGGCAAATGCCCAACGCTCATTCAGATCCCAACCCCAGAGCCAGTTCACGCCGGGGAGCACCTCATCGTTTGTGAAAGCAGAACTTCCTGTTGGAACAAGCATCTGTGGCATGATCGACATTTCTGGCAGGTAACCACACTGCGGGGTCAAACCAATTTTCACTCCCAAGTAAAGGTCATCGCTGCCGCTGATGTCCTCGATGGGATCGGCGATGGACAGACCGGTATAGGCAACTCTCAATTCCAGCCAGTCTTTCCAGATCCCCCTACGGATCAACAACTCGGGAGCTGAATGCTGATCAGTACCCGCATCATCATTGCGCACATAGGTATACCCCAGTTCAAATTGAGTTACACCGCGTCCCACGGTACTCGATGCTTCCGTGAAATCTGGTCGGTCCGTTACTAAAGGCTCAGCGTAGTTCAGACGCAAGTCACAAGCACTATTGCCAGGCCAGGCAAACAGGAACGCCCGCCCCGAAAAATTCCCACACGGTGAACCATCGCAACCTACCTGATCACACGCTACACGATCACATGCATCGCCATCACACCCATCACTCACGCAAAACGGCAACTCTGCCGAAACGGGTGCAACAAGCAGCAACATCAGAGCAACAGTGTTTGTATAGATTCTCAACATATCATTGCTTTGATGAAGACTTGTGGTGATGGAATACAGAATGGACCCTCTAGGATCATCGGCCCAAGCTGAACATGATTCCAGTAATCAAACTACAAACGCGATCATCGACAAAGACGACACAATTCACGAGAAACCTCTCTGGGATACAAGACCAACCACTACAAACCGTCGCGAAGCGACCTGCCCACCTTAATGCCCACATACAAATTGAGTTTTTTCACCTAACAAACCGGCAATGCATCACGTTGACCCAACCAGACCGGCGTGGGTGCACAACGCAACAGGGGCATGAAAGTCACGATAGTGACAGTCCTAGTGCCCCCTGACACCCCTGCCTTCACACGTCCAGCCTCGTTGAACAAGGAAGCGAAATCATGTGTTGCTTTGCACAACCAGTCGATTCAGTTTCACGGACCCGCATTTTCGGGCGTCTTACCCAGCAGAAAACACAGTTCGTGGCTTACCAGATGAGGTATGCGAGCAAACTTACCAACGCGATGATTCTGCCAGTTCCCATTCAAACCCGTGCAAAAAAAAGCCCCATTCGCTTCATCGACCTTTCAGCATATCCCGAGTTCTTCCGTCATCTTGAACGAGGCTTCCCCAAGCCAAAATCGTTGACAGAATCGCGGGCCGTTGAATCAGACAACCAAGTTGACAGCTTGCAGGTCCACAAAGTTGGTCAATTCGAAGCCTCCTTTGTTCCCTCAATCAATCACTTCCAAAAATTGGACCCAAGGTTCTCCATCTCCAAAAACATTTGGAATAAGATTCCGGACTACTCGGACTATGGATTTGTTGTTTTCCAGCTGCACGAGCTGAGTGGTGAACCGCACCCCATGGCGTTCGAGTTCCGCACTCGCCTGACTGACACGATCTTCCTACCTACCATTCACATTCATGATGGAGAGGTCCACCGCCGAGAGGCATTTGACCACACGATGTACATCCAAAATAGCGATCTTGATCTCGCCGCAGGTGATTACCAGGGTCATAAGCTTTGGGACTTAAAAAGTGGATGGGCACGATCCTATGCGTCCGCTGAAAAATTCACCGATACGAAACGGGCGAACGATATGATTGCCGGTGATTTAAAGGTCCATCGAAAAATCATGAACGGCACATTCACAAATGAGGATCAGTTCATATCACGCAAAAAATTGAAAAAATCCTCACTCGGCTCAACAGATTCCCTCTCTTTATCTACCACACTTGCTGTGGGCGGCATGGGGCTTGGCAGTCTCTGGTTTTTGAA
>CAXGRW010000130.1:0-10265 GCA_964012125.1 uncultured Rhodopirellula sp. | reverse complement strand
CCCACGTCCTTCGCGTGCAATGAGAAAGCGTGACGTTCATGCGATTGCCAACGCTTTAAACTAACCGCGAGGCGTTACGAAGGGACCTCCAACAATTCTGACTTGGTGATACGCAACACTAGGCGTTAGACTGTTCGCCCACCGAGGAGACAGGTAAATTTCAGCGTAGATGAAATATTCAACGCGACAACACCGTTTTCAACTGTCCGCGGTGACACTCCGCACACGAGCAACTCATGACGGCCATCCTCGGCATCTCGGCCTTCTATCACGACTCTGCTGCCGCTCTGGTAGTGGACGGAAAAATCATTGCGGCCGCTCAAGAAGAACGGTTCACACGCAAAAAGCATGACCACAACTTTCCGCAACAGGCGGTGGAGTATTGCCTGAAAGAAGCAGGCCTTACGCCTGAGCAACTTGACTACGTGGGATTCTACGACAAACCTGTCAGCAAATTTGAGCGGTTGCTTGAAACTTATCTCGCTTTTGCACCATCGGGTTACCGTTCGTTCCGTCAGGCGATCCCCCTGTGGTTGAAACAAAAACTGCACCTGCCTCGAGAACTAGGGCGAGGACTTGATCAGCGATATTCAGGACGATACGTCTTCACTGACCATCACGAGTCGCATGCAGCCAGCGCGTTCTTTCCATCTCCCTTTGAAGAAGCCGCGATTCTGACTCTTGATGGTGTGGGGGAATGGTCAACAGCATGTTTTGGCACTGGCCGCGGCAACAAGATTGAGTTAAGCCATGAAATCCGCTTTCCCCATTCTCTGGGACTGCTGTACTCCGCGATGACCTACTACACCGGTTTTCGCGTCAACAGCGGGGAATACAAATTAATGGGGCTCGCGCCCTATGGTGAACCAAAATACCGATCGCTGATTTTGGATCATGTGATGGATGTCAAGGAAGATGGTTCCTTTCACATGGACATGAGCTTCTTCAATTACTGCCAAGGTCTGACAATGACCTCGCGCAAGTTCCATCAGCTGTTTGGCGGCCCGCCGAGAACTCCGGAATCGGAGATCACTCAGCGTGAAATGGACCTCGCCGCCTCCGTCCAAGCGGTGACTGAAGAAATCATGCTTCGCATGTCACGTCATGTTCATGCGCAAACAGGCTGCCGCAACCTCGTTCTGGCAGGTGGGGTCGCTCTGAACTGTGTGGGCAATGGCCGCCTGCTTCGTGAAAGTCCCTTTGATGAGATCTGGATTCAGCCGGCGGCAGGTGACGCCGGCGGTGCACTGGGTAATGCCATGTTCATCTGGCATCAACTTCTCGATCAACCCAGAATCGTCGATCCACATGATGCGCAACAAGGGTCTTTTCTTGGACCGCAATACAGTGATGTGCAGGTCAAAGAATGCCTACAAAACGAGCAAGCGGTTTACCAGCATTTCGAATCAGACCAGGAACTGTGCGACACAGTGGCAGCATTGATCGCGAAACAGAACGTGGTCGGTTGGTTTCAGGGACGAATGGAATTTGGCCCACGCGCCTTGGGAGGAAGAAGCATCCTTGGCGATGCCCGGAGTGTTGAAATGCAATCAGTGATGAACCAGAAGATCAAGTTTCGCGAGTCATTCCGTCCGTTTGCGCCAATGGTGCTCGATTCATACAAACAAGATTACTTTGAATTGGACGCTTCACATCAAAGCCCGTACATGCTGATGGTCGCTCCGGTTCAGCAGCAGATACGAACGAAGCAACCACCTGAAGAACAGCAAGCGTTCGGCATCAACAAACTGAATTACCCTCGATCTACCATCCCAGCGGTAACCCACGTCGACCACTCGGCTCGCATTCAGACGATTGACGCAGCACGCAATCCGCTGATGCATCAGCTCATGACGGCTTTCTACCAACTGACCGGATGCCCCGTGATCATCAACACCAGTTTCAATGTCAGGAGTGAGCCCATTGTTTGTAGCCCACAGCAAGCATTTCAGTGTTTCATGACAACGGAAATGGATGCATTGGTAGTCGGTCGCTACGTATTGCTGAAAACGGAGCAGTCAAAAATCACCACCGCGACAGAACGACAGCAGCACCTGACACAATTTCCTCTCGATTGAAAATTCCACCTCCATGAAACTGATTGAACTCAATTGGTCACCCACTGATCGACAGCTCCGACAATTCGGCGGAGTCTGTATGGTGATGCTGCCAGCCTTGGGATGGATTTGGGGCGGAACCACGCTTGCCATCCTGGGCCTCTGTATTCTAGGACTCACGTTAGCCGTGGCTGCGTTTTCACATCCTACAAGTATCAAGCCCATCTTCCTGACTCTGATGGTCATCACCTCTCCGATCGGGCTTGTCGTGGGTGAATTGTCGATGATCATGATCTACTTTGGCCTATTCCTTCCATTGAGTCTTGCGTTTCGAGTCACGGGACGTGATGCTCTGCAATTGAAGCGGCTTAAGTCGTCATCGAGTTACTGGCAAGAGAAAAAGCAACCAGCAAGTGCCAGCACCTACTACCGGCAGTCTTAATCCGTCGGTGACAAAGCCAAACGAAGTGGAAACTCAGCATGCCCCCATCTGAAGAAAAAAACGAGTTTGAGCAGGCGGGCGACGAGAAACCGTTGTCGCTGTTTCAGGAGTTCGCTCTTTTTATCACTGAAAACAAAAAGTGGTGGCTCATCCCAATCCTGTTGGTTTTTGGCTTGATCGGCTTGCTTGTGACTCTCGGAGCCACGGGTGCTGGCCCCTTTATCTACACACTCTTCTAGAATTGGCTACGGCTGTGCGCCTCCGGGCTGTCGATCGGCGCTACCAACGCAGGCACCGCTGCTCTGGCAATCCCGTGTGTGACCATGCTGACAGGAAACGGCGAGATACATGCAATGTCCTCACTGTGCATTTGCGACCCAAAACCTGCATGCTTGATGAGTCATTGCATGACCAGCAAAGTGTTTTTCCACGTTGCCCATCCCACGGCTGCTTCTTATTCACGACGAAAAAGGCTGTTTTCTGGTTAATGTGATTTTTTCACCATTTGTGGAAAACAATCTAGAATCTCTGAGATGGCCGCTTTGTGGTGACATCCTTGATATCAGTTGCGGAATTTTCGCACGGCTGACAATTGTTGGAGAACAAATTGCTCGACCCGGACCAACTCACCGAAGCATGGGATCAGCACGCAGACCGTCTGCTGCTGATTGCAAGATCCATCGGTGGACCGGCAGAGGATGCTGTGCAGGAGGCGTTTATTGCCCTCGCGTCTCAGAAGCAACTACCAGACGATCCGATGGCGTGGTTAGTGAAAGTCAC
The DNA here is from genome assembly GCA_964012125.1 of uncultured Rhodopirellula sp. GTDB lineage: Bacteria > Planctomycetota > Planctomycetia > Pirellulales > Pirellulaceae > Rubripirellula. The sequence continues at coordinate 6,986 of CAXGRW010000130.1, read as the reverse complement.
GCGTCATCGCCTGCTGCAATGGCGGCGTAGTCACCTGCGCAGAAGAGCGAGAGAGAACAACCGCACCAACGTGGCGTGGTTTGCCTGCGACATCCAACTTGTCGATCAAAAACTCGATGCGAAAAAGATCACTGCTGCTCTACAGGAAATCGATTCCCCTGATAGAGAGATCATCGTGATGCATTTGTGGGGCGGCATGACTTTTGATGCCATTGCAAAAGTCGTCGGCGGGTCACGTGCCAAAGCACACCGCAACTTTCAACGTGGCATTGAAACTTTAAAAACAAAATTTAGCGACATCCCAAAGTCAGCAACAACGAGTCTGGTTCATGAACATTAATGACTCCCAAGAATTCACCGATCAACTCACAAGTCTGGCACCTGCCTCTAGCGGCATGGACCCTCGGAGAGTCTTCTACGCAGCTGGATTCAAAGCCGGTGGCGAAGAAAATGCGGGGTCCACGAGTTTCCGTCCCTCCTCAATCATTGCAGCATGTCTGGTGACACTGGCATTGGTAGCACCCGCCAGTTTTTACGCCGGTGCCAATCAAGCAGTAAACAGCAGCGTAATGAATCGCCTCGTCGATCAATCTGTCGATCAATCTGCCGAGCAATCTGCCGAGCAATCTGCCGAGCAATCACCAGACCAAGAGAGTCCGGTGAAAGCACACCCTGCAAACACACGGCCCAGACCACAGGATGTCATCACTCCCAACGAGTCTCCGGAGCGTGACTATGCCCCCAAACCTGAACTTGCAGGTGCAATACCTGCTGGCAACAACGGAGGTTCCGTCTTGGCTAAACAAGCTCCCATCACGCGTGAACTGGGACAATGGGCACAAACTCTGTTTCCTTACCAGGAACGCAACCCGACGGTCGCCGGCAACCAACACGACCTTTCGATGCTCTCAATCGGACACGGAACCTCGTTATCTCAGTCAGAAGATACTGTAACGACGCTCGATGGGGCCATCAGTGCCAACCTAAGAAAGAATGCTTCACTCCGGAACTCCGAAAACATCAACACCTTTCCCCAGTTCGTCCCAACTCCCCGCGCGTTACTCAAGTACTTCAACAGTCTGGAAACCGTTCAATGACCAAACTGAAGTTCACTGGAACATGCTTACCTGGTTTGTTTGCTCTTATGCTTGCCGGCAACTTTACGCTTGAGCCTCAGTCGCTCGTGGCCCAAACATTGGTCTCACCAGCCTTTGAGACAGACGGCGAGAATACAGAGGGCAAGCCGCAGCAGGAAGACACCTCTGGTACCGAGATTCAGGTCACCATTACGCCAGCAGGAGCCCCTGACCCACTGTTACGTTACCGACTTTGGCCTGCTCCTGAAACACGGCGAAACGCGAGTGTCGATGCCATCATCAGCAGAGCCATCATCCTGACAATCCAAGCTTCCAATTTGGAATCAAGCAACTCTGATGCTGGAACAACCGATCGCAATGAAATCCAAGATTGGCAAACGATGCCGCTTGCCCAGTTGCCCATTGCTAAGGTGAAAAAATACCTCAGCCAATATGGATTTGCGCTTAATGAATTAAAGCGAGGCGAATCGCTCATGCGAACTGACTACGAACTCCACTTGCAAGATCTTACTGTGCCTGAACTGTATGGCACTTTGCTACCTGAGATGCAAGAAGCTCGACAACTGAGTCGAGTGCTCGCCCTGCGGGCAAGAGTTGCTGCAGCCGAGCACCGCTGGGACGACATGATTGATGATTGCCGACTCGGTTTCCGTCTTGCAGATATCACTGGAACACGCGGACATTTCCTAATTTCGCGTTTGGTGGGACAGGCAATCGCATCTGTGATGCAGGAAGTCATTGAAGATGCAATCACGCAAGGAGACCCGCCTAATTTCTACTGGGCCCTCGCCTCCGTTCCAGCGCAACACATCTATGAGACACAAGAGGCGATCGAGTTCGAAGGCTCACTCGTTTCACGCATGATCAAAACGGTTGGCAAGCTTCCAGACGCCCCGATTGGAGAGGAACTGGCCCGCAGTAAACTTCGCGAACTCATGGAGTCCAATACTGCACTATCCCAAACCATCCAACCGCTGGAAGCACCCACTACCATGCTTTTGATGGGCACCTTGCCCATCGCAGTCGCCGAGCAATCAAGGCAATTACTCGCCAAAACTGATCAATGGAAGAACCGAACCGAAAAACTTTCAAATAGCGAGTGTGTACTCAGAGCAACAGTGCTAGAGGCCAAACGAACGAGAGACGCATGGATTGCCTGGTCTTACTTGCCCGATTACCTGAGCGAGAAATACAGCGACGAAAGAGACAAATTTGTGAATCTTACCCAGGATTCGCTTCCAGGCCTGGCAAAGATGATTCTCATGCAGATCCTACCCGCTTTTGATTCAGTGACTGCGGCAGAACTGCGAGGCATACAGAAACACAATTTATTACAGACATTGGAAGCGTTGCGGATGCATGCGAAACAGACCGGTGAATTGCCAAAGACTATCGAGAACCTTCGCCCTGTCCCAGCTCTTCCAGACCCGATCACACAGAAAGACTTTGCCTACATACGCAGCAGTCCGACAACGGCCACCATTCAAAGATCCCCAACGCGGCAAGGTGACCTCAAAACAAGACTTAAGATCACACTGAAAGGGACACCATGATTCGACACGCAGTAATATTGTTAACGCTCGCACTAGGTTTACAGAACGCACACTCGCAAGACAACAGCGTGCAAAAGAATCCACCCCCCACTTCTGAAAATCCTGTGAGCATTGAGAGCTTTATCGGACAAGACGTATGTCTCACCGTAGAAGTCGACATTACCTCACTTGACCTGACCGCAAACCGGGCCCTTCTGGAAAAGTTAAGCGGCGAGAAGTTCCCGCCCGAACTCGCTGTCAGCATACGTGACCTCGTTGACGCCTTGATGCAAGCTGGCGTTGAAAAGGGTTACCTCATTGCCACCGTAGGTTCCATTGGAGATATGCTCTGGCGTCTCCAACTGAATGGGGGCCTAAATGGAATCAGCCCTTTGCTCGTCCTGCCATGCAAGAAACCAGACCAGGTGCAAGCGGCACTGGAAACCTTCGCTCAACAACAGGGGCAAACAACATCATCACTGAAAATCCAGAAACTATCAGCCGCTAACGAGGACGGGCAGAGCTTTGTCCTGATTGGCAACAGCGAACCAGCCAAGCGTGCGACCCAAACTGCCCAACCACAAAGAGACGCCCTAAAAGAAGCGCAAACTGCCAAGAATCACTTAACACATAAAGTAATTTTCTCACTGCCCGCTGAGACACGTCGCGACCTGATTGATCTGTGGCCGGACAAAATGCCCCCTACCTTCCCCGTTGCAATTTCACCACGAGCCATGGTGCAAGACATTCGTTGGATCGTGGCCTCAGCCGACCTGCCACCGGAACCAGCGTTACAGATCCAAATCAACATGTTCAGCAAAGAAGCGGTAACGCGTGTTCAGAATGCCATCTCAACATCACTTGCGTTAGCGGGCCCGATCAAGAAACACGTTCAAATGACGACAGCCGACAATCTTCTATCCTTGGACGTCGCCATCGAGCCTTTACTTGCACTCCTTACAACCGCACCTTCACCAGCAAGGGCGCAACAAAAGATGAACTCGCTCAAACAAATCGGGCTTGCAACACATAATTACCACGCAATTCATGGGCACTTGCCACCACGGTGTTTCACCGACCCGGCAGGCAAGCCCTTACAGAGCTGGCGTGTAGCAATCCTTCCACTCATTGAGCAACAAGCCGTCTATGAAGCATTCAACCTGAAAGAGCCATGGAATGCCGCGTCAAACCAGATGGTGGCAGCCACACTCATTCCACTCTATGCCAACGTGAAATCAGAAGCGACGAAGACCACGTTCCGAGCTCCTGTCCTGAAGGGCTCGCTGTGGGAAGGTGATGGACCCCCGAGAAAATTCCGAAATATAACTGACGGGTTGTCCAATACGATTGCCGTCATCGACGCGCCAGATTCGGCCGCCACCGCATGGGCAAATCCCGAGCCATGGGTGATTTCAGATGAGAACCCCGTCTCCGACGTCTTCGGAGACCGGGAAACCGCCACAGCATTGATGCTTGATGGGTCGGTTCGCACCCTCACAAAATCAAAGATGACAAATGAGAACTTGAAGGCAATGCTGACAATTGCCGGCGGGGAAGAAATTGAACTTTGAAAGACTAGCTTTTCAGTAACAAGGCTATGTCCGTGGAACAATATTGTCCGTTGAAATACTGCCTTGTGTGCAGCAACCACCTCGCACTGACTGGCGAGATAAGAGCTGTCCACCCCCTTTGCAAAGAAAACAAATCCGAAACTGAACTTCCTAACACGTAAACGAATCACCAAACGATTCTACAAGCAGTTTCATCGACCCACGGATCCCGCGTGCACTCAAATAATCGGAATTGCAATTTGAGGCAAAGACAAAGGCTTGAGGAAAACCACTATTCTATTGTTGAACTTAGCCACCCTGCCCAGAGTTGAACTACAAAGGAAACATCAATACATCGAGGGGCACTCGAAAAGTGAGTTCTACATAATCACGGCTGCCCAGTTCTTCTGAGATTATGGATTTCATTTGCAAAGCATCGAGCGTTTGCTGCAGCGTCACGAGTACCGCTTGGTTCGGAACGCTTTGACCATTTCCAGACGACGAGGCAATTTCGCTTTTCAGCAGATCCATACCAGCAGTCAACGCCTGCTTCAGGTCGGCACAGGTTTTTCCCTCAACAGGAACGAAGACAACCCGGAACTCAGCGGGACCAGCGTCTTGGACATCTACCCCAACTGCCATGCTGGCCGCACGTGCAAAGATGTCATCGATATGCTGATCGCGTTCATTTTCGATATATCCCAACGTCTTCGGCAAGGCAATGGAAGCCGTCACCATTCCTCCGTCCACAACTTGCCAACCTCTTTGAATACAAGCCTGCATGCTTGAGTCACCTTCATTCGCAGATGACTTTAAGACCAGTTCTTTGGTGACCGCACCATCGACTAAAACATGATCGAGTAATGCAGTGAAGGGTCCCTTGTTAATGGCATTACGAATCGCATCATGATTCACAGGCTTGTCGAGAAAGACGAGCCCGGCGGTCATGCCAAGACTAAAAGATGAATTCTTATCTGATCCTGGCTCACCTTTCTTCTTTGAGAAAGAAAAGAACATTGAGCCGATCAAATGATCGATATTTTCCAAGGTAATCCCAATCGCAGCGCGAGGCGGCGCAGTCCCACGACCAACCAACATCTTCCAGCCTGAATCCAACATAGGATCGACCCTATTGCTGACACGAGTACCCAAAACCGGATGGCTCAACAATTGATTGATTCGGATTGCAATGACACCGCTGTCGTTTGCCCCCAACCTTTCAATAGGCTGCAATATCGGTGCGTTAAACAATAGACGATCTGCTTTTTCTTCTTGGCGCGGCAACGCTGCGACTCGCACGGCTTGTTCCGTTCGCCTAATTGCGGAAGCCTCGCTTCCCTTTGAATGCTTTTCATCACTAGGCTGAGATGCTTGATGATCACTTACCGATGCCGACTGACCTTGTGGAGACGCTACGCCTGACTCGTCACCCACAGGCAAGAGTTCGTCCGCTTCCACGGCACAGTTGCTCAGCCCCACGACGAGCGTGAATGCACCCACAAGGACTCCGCCCCAGATCCGGCGTGTACCCAATCTAACTGCCGCATCAAACATCATCATCTTGAATCCTCGACTGAACGTAAGGAACTGGAGAAGTTTCTGGCATAAACAGCCATCAAGAACACAGAGGAAACAGAGCATCGATCACTCCTGAATTTCACAGAATCCAGCGTCGCTGCATGCTCGATTCATGCCATGCTGGCTTCCGGGCATGCACGCGGAGCACGATGCTTTCCCTTCGGGGAAATTACAAAAAAACCAAGCAAGCCCGCAATGACAACTCAGCTTGGCAAGCTGGCGACTTCAGGGCAAAGACAACGTCACATACAATCCCGCGCGGAAGCGCCTGCACCTACCCAGCGATCAGCTTGGCCATGGAATCTGGGATCGAGAAAGGTGCAAACGGAAAGAATCGGGTGGAATCAGTTCCCCAGCGAAGAAAGCAGAAAAAGCCGCGCGGCCCGCGACTCCGTGTGCAACGTATTTTTAGCGACGTTGTGGACTCGTGTTCATTACGAATTATTTATGTGAGAGCGAACCCATTCTGCCATCTGATCGACGTCAGTCAAACCCTCGGCCAGTTTAATCATCGCATGGTATTTTTCCTCATTCGTTGCGATCAAATTTTGGCCGTTTAGCAGTAGAAATGTTCTGCAGACAACGAGAGCAGTCCTTTTGTTCCCATCAATGAAGACTTGTTTGCGAGCGATGGCGAACGCGTACTGCGCCGCCAACGCCGCGATATCAGGTTTCGGATCTCCGTAGGCGGCCAAATTTTGCGGACTGGCAAGTGCAGACTCCAATCCGTTTTGGTCCCGCACGCCATCTAACCCTCCATGCTCTGCTAATTGAGCAGCATGGATTGCCACTACAACGTCTAGCCTAACCCACTCCGGTTCGATCACTTTGAGAGTGCCCTCAGTGCGTCACGATCTTCTTGCATCACCATTTTTGCAATTTCCATTTGCTTTTGGAATTCAGGATCGTAGGCAGTTAACCGAAGACCATCTACAGTCTCCTGGACAAAAAGCTGATCGCCCTTAGAGACCCGCAAACGTGCAATCAATTCCTTCGGGAGAACTACGCCTAAAGAATTGCCAATTTCTCGAACTTTGATTGTTGTCATTGCGATGCTCCTTGTGGGCACATGTGTAATAACATGTGTTGACACAATAGTATGCACTCAGGATCGGTGGGGGAAGCTCCAAAATGCAGGTTCTCACTGGTTTTTCGACGTTTTCGGAAGAGAAACACCCAAAACTCGTAAAAAAAGCTCCAGTGCAAACAGAAACCAGAGTCGGATAACG
>CAXGRW010000129.1:0-10335 GCA_964012125.1 uncultured Rhodopirellula sp. | reverse complement strand
AAATTCCTTGTCAATGGTTTTAAGAAAGGCAGCAAGAATTTCTATGTAGTCTATCGACGCGAGGATGGGACGCACGTTCGCAGTGAGGGAGTGAACAAAGGTGGCTTTTCAGGTGATATTCGTATTGATCCAGCGCCCCGTTGGAATCGCTCGGGAAACCAGATTCTCATTCCAGGGCTCACTCGTGACGGGAAACGTCAGTTGTTTTTACTGCATGTCATGTTGGCACCCGACTGATCCAGGGGGGCCATGAAAGATGTTTCTGGCTCTATTGGATAAAGAGGACGGTATCACAGCCAAGTTTAGGTTTGCATGGTTGGGCTTGGGCCCAGCCTGGAGTGATGTTCAGTAGGTGCAAGACTGAACAAGAGCGCAAAAAAAGCGGGTGTGATTAAACATCACACCCGCTAGGCGTTTGCTTGGATCGGGGTGCAACCTACTGGTTAAGCTGCTCTTCGATCGATTCTTTTCCATTCTTGGTACCTAACGCACCCCATAGACCATACGGGCTTTCGCGACCGGCTCCGCCTTCCCAGCCACGGCCATCACCATTGTCTCGGCCATAGGCAACGTGATTCTGATCGCCCGACTCGACTGAGTCAGTGATGAAGACCACTGCACCATCTGACATCAGGATGTGTGCGCCACCCTGATGGTAGCTCGATGCACAGAAAGCTCCAGCTTGGCCATGCCAGCGTTGGATGTTGTAGCTGTTTGGTGGCAGGATTGTGTGGAACGAACTGTATTCCAATCGCCCATCCGACCAACGGCGACCACGCATATGGTTCGGGTTCCGCTCGTAGCATGGTTTCCCGCCACAAGGAGCCAAACCACCCGTGGATGTGTTGGTATTGAGATACGCAGGCCGTTCGGGGTCCATGTACTGCTTGAAGTACGAAGGTGGGTTATCCCAAACCGCGTTATCAAACTGCATTTGGATTCCCGAGGCGCGTCCGTCAAGCGAAGCTACGATGCATTCGCCGCCCATGATGGTATTGGAGAGGCCGTCAGTGATGTCACGAAATTTTGTGAAGTGACGCGTTCGAAACACGCCGCGTGCCCAGCGTTCAGTAGACTCTTCACCCCAGCTTCCGCTGTTGTTGACCTGGCCTTGATTGTTAACCCCACTTTCCGCCTGCTCGAAGAACGCGTCACCAGCACAAGCAGTGTAGTTGTTGAATGCAACACGATACTCAACGGGTTGGGTTGGATCACTCGGGCAGCGATAGGTAGGAACCTGAGTCAACCATGGTTGGTAATTCTGGCTCCACGGGTTCGGTCCCATCGCGGGATACGGAGGGTTGCGAAGACTACCAGTACGATTGACGGCAAGTGGGTTCGCTACTTGCTCCCAAAGAGCTTGCTGCTCGATGAAAGGTGTTAGAGGAACCAGCCAGCTCAACCAGAAGATGTTGCTGTTGTCGGCGCCCATGCCAGCGGTCTCGCGGGTTCCGCCAGCTAGCATCGGAAGATTCTTGTAAGCAGCGTGATAATTGTGGAGGCCAAGTCCAATCTGCTTGAAGTTGTTGCTACAGCTCATTCGGCGAGCAGCTTCGCGGGCTGCCTGTACTGCAGGAAGCAGCAGGCCAACAAGGACCCCAATGATGGCAATCACGACCAAGAGCTCAACAAGTGTGAAGCCCCTTCGTTGCGTGCGTTGTCGTTGCATGAAAATTTCCTAAAACGTCATGTGCAAAATACGAAAAACATATTCATCAGTGAGGAAAATATACCCGAATTGGGGGGACCTTAACATCTTCCTCCAAAAAAAATATGAACTTGAGACAGATTATCGAGTTCAGAAATGTATGTGGCGGTCTGATAGAAACCTATCGAATACCGCGTTGGTCCTCTCTCTTTAAATGTCGCATGAAGATGTGCGACGACTGCAAGCATTTCCCCCCAAACGCAAGGATTTTTCGGGGGGAACTGCGTGTTGTATTGCTGAATGAACGGTAGAAGGACGTGGTCAGTGTTACTCAGTTGTGTCAGCATGGCATGAATGGCTGCGTCCGCCTGACATAAATTGCCATCAGCACGCTGCGATCACGTCAGTTCCTGGGCAGTTGGGAATAACAACGTCTGCAGAAGGATCGTTTTCGGTTTGCCGCAGGGGCCGCCTTCCGTGTGCTGATTGGCTGCACCTGTTGGAAGGATCAAGCCAAAATTCGTGGTTTTCGTCCTTCCATGGGATCACTCTCTAGCTGGAGCATTGTGTTCACTGGATTCTGTTCAATCTGTGGTTTCGTTCACTGGGATGAACTGGACTGCGTCAGCGATCACATACTTACCATCTGTGCCGTCGGTGGCGATTGTGAGCCAAGCGCCCGTGCCCTTCGAGAACCGGAATCGGCCTAATGTACGGAACAATTTTTTGTGTTCAGGGACCTCCTGTTGATTGATTCGAAGAGCCGTTTCGCCGTCTTGGTGCCCGATGGTAATTCGCGTGTTTGTCGAACGACGAATGTTGTAGCAATGCGACATGCGGACTTCGTACAGCCCAGCCTTGGGGAGAGTTGGCCGGTAGGTCACTGACTTTTTCCCTTTCCCCGTTTTCTGATCATGCAGATAGCCGATTCCAACGTAGGGCGGAGTATGTGTTGAATACTGCCATTTTCCTACCAGTTCAGCATCCGTTTCATCCAGTATAATTCCCACCAATTGGTCACGGTTGCGAATGATGAAAGGGACCAGCTCGGCTCGATCAACTTCGCCTTTGGCGTGCACATTGGGAATTGCAGAGGGGTGTGGTGTTTGGCGTTCTTGTGGCACTTTCTCAGACGCTAACGCTTGCGTTAGCAGAAATGCCGTGGTCAACGCTAACGGGAAAAGGTAGTTACGGTCTTTCATGGTGCAGTCACCTGAACGGTTGTTTTTATGTGATGGAAGGGGCCAGTCTCGTCCAACATGTCGGACGCGTCGCTCAATATCCGTACGGGAATGAATGAGGGGGACTGTGCGGCTGACTGCTTTTGTTCCTTCTGTAGTTTAGTGCACTGGAGCACTGTTCGTTTCGTGGGTTGTATGACAGTGCTGAGATTTTCTAATGGTTCATCCGTTGCGTCTTTTGGCGGGCTGCAATGAGGATTCGGTGAATCACACTTCAGCCTCTTTCCGGGATTGGAATTACCAGAAGTCGTGACGGTGTGAATAAGCGTGGCGGTAAGAGATCACACCGCAAACTTGCAAGCATGCGTGATGCTCTGCTGTCTTCTTTTGGTGGGGTGGTTCCACAGTCGCCTTTGGTCTGAGTCTGGGCCTCCAAAAATAAAAGTTTTGGAAAATACAGAGATTTGGCGTCTGATTTTTTTACGATACGCGTTTACCAACTTATTGCAACTCAGGGAAGGTTTGAAACAAGTTGGTGTAGTCCGATTATCCGTCGAACACCTCTCGTTCAAATCTCTTTTGTTGCAGACTTGTATTCATAGAAACGCACCATGCCGGAGAGCTTGTAATGATTCCACATGTGACATCGTCTCGACCTGGCTTACAGTCATCAGCAAATAAGTCAGATGTATCACTGCTCGGTCCGATTAATTCAACAGCGCGACGTACAGGCGATATGACTGCCGAGGTTGAATGCATTGCGTCTGTGACGCAGCCGGACAACTCGATCTCGTGGCAGGAAGATTATGCAAAACGAATGAATCCAAGTCTGTTAACACGCTTACTGAGGCACGCAGTTCCTGTGCTGGAGCACGTGCAGTGGAGTGTTGCGGAAGTCAGAGATCAGGAATGCCATTCGGTGCTGCCTGTGGAGACTGCATCAACCAATCAGCATGGTACTCATCAAGCCGCATTGATCTCGCTTGCAGCCGATTATACAGGGGGTATCGCTCTAGCCACTCTCATTCGTGGTGTTCCAGTCATCGGTGTGCACCCGTGTTCTGAGGGTATTGCTGCATCAATGTGGTTGGCATCCATGAAGGTAAAATATCGGAGACCCAGTACCGGCGATCTATATGGCAAATGCGTCGTTCCTGATGAAATGATAAAGAAGGTGCGGCAACGGTTTGCGGATGGCAAACGCGTGTTGATTACATTGCAAGTTGAGTTTTCTGACGCGGAGGGTCAACCGATCGCTGACGCTGAGATGCGATATTTCCTGCAGGCACGGGATCTTACTAACCACGCCAGCAAGAAGGAAACGCAGCATCAGGGTGATGCCGCACAAAAGCTGAAAGCGTCGGCGCGGCTGATCGCGGGGCTGCGAGCGAACATTGGCAAATTCTCCAACGGCTTTGAATATGGTTATGACGAGCTTGCCGCGGGACCTCACGGCGCCGTGCTGGCCGATCGCTTATCGAATTTATTGCCACAGTTGCAGGAAGTGGTCACCGCGAGGACGTTACATATTGACAACCTTCTGCTCGAGTGCCAAGAGATCCGGCAAGTTGTTCTGTTGGGAGCTGGTTTGGACATGCGGCCCTTTCGCATGGCCGATCGTGGACGCTCATTGACCACTTTTGAGCTTGATTTGCCAGTGATGCTTCAGGAGCGGCGGCTCGTGATTTCGGAACTAGCCAAGAAGGGAACTGTTGATCGGTACATGCTTGGGACTGATTTCAAGCATGCACAGGTGGGGGAAGTTTTGCAGCAATGTGCGGCCTATGATTCAGACGCGCCTACACTCGTTATTTATGAGGGGTGTTCAATGTACTTATCTGAACAGGAAAATAGGGAGCTGATGTTGAGTTTGCGGGCCGCACTTCGAAATCCCAATAGTGTTGTTTGGGCTGACATGGTGACACGCTCCGTTGTCGATGGGACCACCAGCAGTGCGGCAATCACTGAGTTTGTGAAACGAATGAAGGAGTTGGGTGAGTCGTTTGTTTTTGGGTGCGATGAACCAGCTGCGTTTTGGGACCAATGTGGATTTGATGTTGGATCGGTGGTTACGGCGCAGGACTATCTAAGTTCAAGTGATTCAAGTCTCTGTACCTATCAATTTGTTGTATCGCGTGTTTCAGCTTGAACTGTTGCGGTGATTCGATGTGAATTAATGACGGGACTGGCAACGTGGAGTGATGAATTGCAATCGCAGTGGGTTTCTCTTGCAGAAGACAGAACGCGAAAATGCTTACACCGGGCAATCCGTATTTGCAAGTTCGTTCGCTTTTTGCCCGTCAATCGCGAACCAAGGAGCGAATCACAATTGACGACGTTCTGATCTCGGAATTCGTGGAAACCGAATGACCACTGGAGGTATCTTTCCCGCTCAACATGCTTTGTGTTGTACAGAGCGGCAGCAAATGTCTTGCCAGAGGCTTCTGAGTGTTCAACCGTCAATACCGCTACAATTGCTCGAGGCGGAGCAGTCGGCATAGCGTCTAGCATTGGTTGATGATTGGAAGTAACGCGTGTGCCGGTGGCTTGTCCTCAGTCGACAAGGTGGCACAATACCACTGAATGGGTGCTTGTTGACGTGCTTTGGGCTGCATTACCGGAGGTATGGTTGGCTAGTCTGGTCAAGTGGCAATGAAAACCCAGCTTTTTCGGGTACGCGTGTGCTCAATAGCGTGTTCTTCTTTTGTACATTCGTGCGAGATGAGAATGGGTGATTGAGGGGAGTTATGGTAATTAAAGAGACGCGAACATTTCGGAGGTTCTTAAGAACCATCGCTAGCACGGCGGTATCGGGAATTGGCCAATGGAACAGGACGGGACAAGAAGGAGCGGAGTTGTGCCTTACCTGTCGTGGCGAGGATGGCCGCAAGCTGATGGCTGTTAATCAACTCGATGATGGCCATGTCGAGGTGTTCGTTTCCAGCACTCTCGAGCCTGATCAGTATGTTACCGCCCACGAAGGACTGTGTGGACTCTTCATTGATCCAGAGATATTGGGTGAGGGAATCGATGATTCTTTGAGTTGCCAATTGCAACCTCCGCTTCAGGAAGCCACCAAAAAGATCAAAGCAGTGGCACGTAGTTTGGACGGGGTGAATGTTGCTGCGCAGAATATCTCAGAGGGCCTTGTCGCATTGCGAATCAGCGACGAGTACGGGCAATCACATTTGTTGTTTCTCGTGGCGAATGAGTCGGGTCACTTTTGTTATTATCGAAACGATATCTTTGATTTGGCTTTGGCGATGGTCGCTGCCGCCTGTTACCAGACTGGATTTCATCTGTGTATGCTTTCCAAGAGTACGGCGATACATCGCGTCAAGGCTTTCAACGGAACACAGCAAGAAGATGAATTGCTCGCCTTTGACATCAGCCAGTAAAAGTCATTGCGCTGCCAACTCGTTTGCGTCCCAGGCCGAAGTTCAACTGTTGCCGGGGGTGGCTGTCCAACGCTTGGCTCGTCTAGTCCTTGCATACCTTTGTCTCACCGGTGTGTAGCGGTGAACTGAATGAATGAGCAGCAACCGGGTCCGTGTAACAACGATGCACAACAGATTCTTTGGGTGCGTTGAGAATGCTGCAACGGCAAGCGTTGTTGCGGTGACGTGATCGCGGGTTCGGTCTTCTTGCTTTGTAGCTCTGTAAGTTGCCCGGTGTGTAATTAATTAGGTGCGAGTGCGCCATTGGCTGGAAGATGGGTAGGCTTGGTGATGTGGGGCGGGTGTGGTGGTTTTTGTGTGTAGCCAATGGCTGCATTGTTTTAGTGCGGATACAGATACAGCTTGCCCTAGCTTAAAAGCAGGCAAAAAGAGGGGGGGGTGAAATCCGAAGAAGGGGGGGCTCGGCTTGTTAATGTTGACCCGCCCTCATGAATGCAACAAACTTGGGAGCGATGATTCCAGCATGTGTCAGTTCAGACTTTTAGATTTGCAGGCAGATTGGGTGGAAACCAGATGCGTAACGGTGCTTTAATGACTGGAATCGTTCTTCTGTTTTGCTTTGCGGGCTGTTCGCGAGGAGCGAGTGAGTTCGCGACACTGCAGCGGCAGGCAGCAGCCGGCGACGTGATCGCCCAATACAATCTTGGCAGCGTCTATGCTGAGGGTGATGGCGTCCCAAGGAATGCTGTCAAAGCTGCCCAATGGTTCTTGGTAGCTGCAGAGAGCGGTGATGTTGACGCTCAGTACTGCCTTGCAGCGATGTACGACGATGGCGAGGGTGTTGAAGAGGATGACTCGGCCGCGGCGAAGTGGTACCTCGAGGCAGCAAAGCAGGGTGATCAACTTTCTCAATACAATGTCGCAGTGATGTACGATGACGGAATCGGGGTAGAACAAGATTTCGTTCAAGCAATGCACTGGTATCGTCAGGCTGCAGAACAGGGTGATATTGGTGGACAGATAAGTATCGGCATGATGTATCAACTGGGGGAGGGTGTTATGGCTGACCAAGCGGTAGCGTATGCCTGGTTCTTATTAGCGGCAGACAACGGTCACTCGGATGCTGAGAGAAAGTGCTCGCTGCTCAAAGAGCAGTTGAACGAAGAAGATCTTTCGAAAGGAACGATTCTCCATTCAGAACTCGCCGAACGTTATGGTATGTAGAAAGCGGTTCCGTTGGGGTCTGTCGGTTCTGCCAAACGCCGTTGCATCGCCGAAGTTGTTATTGTTTAAAGCCTGAGATGAATATCGATGAGTTCTGTGATCAACCCATATGAAGTGGCTGCGAGTTTGAAAGACCATTGGTCTCCCCGGATCGTGGCTGAGGTGAATGATTCGTTCGTCAAGGTTGCGAAGATCAAGGGAGAATTTCCTTGGCACTCCCACGAGGACGAAGACGAGATGTTCATGGTGCTCGACGGTGAGATGAGTATCGAGCTTGAAGATCAAACGGTGTATTTAAAAGCTGGTCATGTCTTTGTAGTACCGAAAGGTGTACCGCATCATCCAGTCGCCGAACGCGAGTGTCTGATCATGCTGTTTGAACCCAAATCAACTGAGCACATGGGTGGTATTGTCAAAGAAAGCACCCGGACGATTGCAGAACAACGCACGCAAACGTGAGAGTCGGTTCTGCAATGCGTTTTCCCGCCGCGTCGTCAGCGCATGAGGCCCGCCCGATGGCGGCTCAATCGCGCACTTACTCGATGTGCGGGTGCAGGCGTGGCGCCGGAAGAATCCGTTGCGTACTGTCCACTGGGTTCTGCACCTGCATCGTGAGCGACGTTCGAGGCCTTTGGCTTACAAGACGTAAACGCCGATCATCCAATCTTCGCAGGCAAGGCTCTCAACGCTGCGGTATCGTGCTGCGATCGTTCGTAAACTAATGCACTTGACTTCCGAGAATCGCGTGCGTCTAAAGATCACTGAGAGTGTAAGCTACAACCCACGCTGGTTCGTATTGGTCACCCTCAGTGGACTTGAATCCCACGAAAAACACTCAATTCTGTTCGTCTACAAATTCTTTGATCACCGCGATTGGCAATGCATAGCTGCGGACTCGACTGTTTCGAGCGATATTCATTCCGATGAAGTTTCCAGAGAGATCAAAGACTGGCCCGCCGCATTTGTCCGGTTGTAAGTTGGCATCATGGAGAATCACGGTCGAGAATCCATCCCTTCTACCGCTCTTGTTCATGCGATCTGCCGCATGATTGGACGTGGAGGGGAACGCGCCCAGTGTGATCGCTTTTTCAATTTCTTCACCTTCCCTCAGGACCTTCGCGATGATGGTAACTCGGGGGTCGAGTTTTGTAAGGAATGATCGCATGTCGCTGTCCGTTTTGATGACCGTGTCATTCATCTTCGTCACGACATCGCCCACCTTCAAACCTGCCTTCTTTGCTGCACCGTCGAGGCGAACCTCATTCAACACCGCGCCCTCACGTTTCCCGAACGTGGCTGGGACGACGCCCAGAAAACCGCGGCTCATCTGCTTTTGGGACCGGAACGTCTTGGCGCTCACGATGCTGACTTGCCCAGGGCCTGATGCATCGGGTGCGATAATAAAGACTCCAGCAGGGGTGGCAACGTCTTGCTCCGAAACCAGAGCTACTCCTTGGACATGTTTGGTAGGTGCTCGAAGCAGAACAAGGTCGTTGTCGGTGTCGCGTTGAATAATCTCCAACGGGGATGTGTTGCCGGCCATTTCCATACTGGGACTCATTCCTACCATGGAATTCTTGCTGACGATCAGATCCGAATCCGCGATAAGAGTTCCCGCAATCGTGACGGAATTTGTGTCGTCTTCGGTGCCGAAGTCACTACGAATTAATACGCAAGCATCATCAAGGCTGTTTTCTAAGTCGGAAAACTGTTTTGGTAAGTCCGCAAGTTGCTTGATTGGCTCGGGCGCAGAGAATTTGTTCGGCTTGTACTTGGGAAGTTCAATGTCTGGTGGTGGTAACTCATTAGTAAAGTTCGCTTCGAGTGAGATAACTTCGTCTTCTCGCTTTACTTTCAGGGGAAATTTGTCGAGTCGCTTTTCCGCTGCTTTTGCCAAGGCCGCGCGCAATTCGGTTAAGGACCTGGTCTTATCACCGTTGATGACGGTGATCACATCATCAACTAGAAGTCCGCTTTTCTCAGCAACGCTATCCTCCAAGATCTTTTCGACTGTGATTCCGCTCTCGTCCTCTCGTTGCCGTGCTTCAATTCCCAAGATTAGTCTTGAGTTCCCCGTGAAGGTTCTTTCTGCGTTTAACTCGTTCCAGAAATTCTTGTAGACATCAATCGGCACCTCGAAATTCTGTGACATCGAACGGCCGATGCGAGAGTGGATGCCGATCACGCGTCCATCCAGATCGAAAAGTGCTCCACCGGAATCTCCGGGTTCCATCAGGGCAGTGGACTGTAACATCCCGCCCGGGCGGGCACGCCTCACGATCCTGCCAAAGCGGACAGCCGGTTGCTCGCGAGTTCCTTGTCCGCCGGGGAAGCTGATGCCGATGCACGGCTGGTTGGCGACAAGATTAGACGACTGTCCAATCTGCACGAATGGTAGATCCGTCACCTCTTCGGTGATTTGAACTAATGCGCAGTCAGCTTTTGGGTTCGATCCCTTCCCCCGTGCTCGGAAGCGTCGCCCATCGGGCAGAATTACCTGATAGCGACTACCGGGTTTGACTGCGTGTCCCGCTGAAAGAACGTGGCCATCGGGACTCACGATGACACCGCTGAATGCACTGCGGTTTCCGCGTATTGCCACGACTGCCGGTTGCACGGTATTGATGGTCTGTTGAATATCCGCTTGAAGCTCGGTTGCGTCGAAGTCAGCGCGAAGAGTGCTGAGACATCCGAAGCTGCAAACGAGTGTGATGAGAATTTGAAAGGTTCGCATACTTGTTCACTTAGATAAGGTCGAGATACCCAATACAGATTAGCCGATGAATTCAGCATTTCCCAATGAAGTATTGGGATTTGACAAGCGTTGGAAGAATTTTCAGGAAGCCGTTGGTTTGTGTGTTCTAAATTGGCAAAGTTTGACGGG
>CAXGRW010000128.1:0-10366 GCA_964012125.1 uncultured Rhodopirellula sp. | reverse complement strand
TGGCCCAAAGGGTTTGTCGATGTAGGCGATCGGATTCAACCCGATGCAATCGTGCTGGCACGTGGCAAAGTTGATCGTCGTGGCGGTGGTGATGAGGCCAACCTGATCATTGATGAATTGACCCCGCTGGATGAACTCGATACTCGTTACACCCATGGCATGAGGCTGAGACTCGATGAGGCTGAACATGATGGCGAAACCGTTAGTCGCTTGAGAGAGATCGTGCGAGGTTATCCGGGATCTCAGGAATTGTTGTTCAGTATGAAGTTGCGCGAAGGAGAAACGGTGCATCTGAAGAGCGACAAGTATCGTGTCAAAATCACGATGGAACTTCGCGACCGGATCGATGACCTGCTCGGTAGCGGGCATTACAAGTTGCTGATGAGTAAGCCTCGGTAGCCATGAGGATAACGCTGACGCGGATATGTGCTCAGGCAACCATGGTGGTGCAAAAGACTGGCCGATGTGGTTTTGCCGAAGGTTTTTGACGCTTGTGTTATTTCTTGGAGTGCTTTGGACTAGCGGTAGGAACTCGTCTTTTGAACGAGTGTCGTGTAGCCGCCCCGTGTCGAAGGATCCCTCGGGATTTCGTTGCGAAGTGTCTCTGCCAGCGACATGGATTCGGACTCTGCCAGCCGCATTGATGCAGGCTTTGCCAGCGGTATCCAAAGGTAGCGAGGCGGCTTGAGTGTTGTGGGCAGGAGAATCTGGCGATTTTGCGGGCTGAAACGCGTTTCATAGGCGATTTTCCAAGGGTGGCGTGGGCTTGATGGTCCTTTCGCTTGAAGCCCCGTTAAAATCGAGAGGGTTCATGATTCGTCCTCAGAACGGTCGCTCGACCTCGTAGTTTTCGTACCAGGAATGCGGTCTATCGGGTAAGATGTCGGCATTGCTGAATGGTGGGTGCACTCGGATGTTCCCCAAGATTCGCGTCCCACCCCATGGCGACATCCTACAGCACCAGAAAGTCGTCCTCGAGTTGCTTTGTGTTGCCTTTGCCTTGGCTCGTTGAAAGTCGTTCCCCGAAGCGTGCCGTTGCCTTGCTGTCGTTCGTGTTGTTTGAGAATTTTTGACATGAGAAATCAGATGAATCTGTCGCGTCGTCACTTTCTTCGAGGCAGCACTGGCGTGATTGCTCTTCCTGCTTTTGATTCGTCAGGTTGGCGAAAGTTTGCCAGTGCGGCACCTGCAGATGTCCCATCAAAGCGGATGGTTTTTTTGAGCTTTGGGTGGGGTGTGACTCGTGATGACTGGTTTCCTGATAAGTCAGTCGCTGGCGCCGATTACGTGATGCCTGCCGGTTTAGAGTCGCTGCGACGCCACAAGAAAGACATCACTGTGGTGCAGAATTTGAGCAACCAATTCAGCAGTGAGGCACATTGGGGAAGTACTTTTTATCTGACCGGTGCCAATCGTTATGCCGAACCGGGCAAGAGTTTTCACAACAGTGTTTCGGCAGATCAGGTCGCGGCAGAAAAATTGGGTCTGGCTACGCGTTTCACGTCCATTCAACTCGGTTGCAACGATGCAGAAAATTCAGGTCACGGTCCTGGTTTGTCGTTGGCCTGGAGTCGCCAAGGAAAACCTGTGGCAGGTTTGAATAACCCTGTTGCTGCATATCACAAGCTTTTCTCGGATGGGAAAACGCCATTGGCGGAGCGGCAGGTGATGTTGCAAAAAAAACGCAGTGTCCTCGATGCGGTAATGGAAGACGCAAAGGATGTTGGACGTGGGCTTGGACGTGACGATGCTGACAAGTTGGGTGAGTATCTGCAGTCAGTGAGAGATATCGAAACGAGGTTGTCTAAGGAAGAGCAGTGGTTAGATGTTCCAAAAGTGCGGCCGGAAACTTTGCCGGACGAACCGCAGGGACCAGTCGCCGGTTACGAAGAAATCAAACTAATGTACGATCTCATGATTGCAGCGATGCAGGTCGATGCAACTCGAGTGTTCACCTATCGGCAGCCTGTGGATAGCTTGCTGAAAAGTTTTGGTGCTACCATCACGGGGCACAATATGAGTCATTACACCAGCGGTGACCGCAAGGCGGTTTCGCAGACTCGTGATCAGAAACAGTCAGAACTGCTCGCATACTTCATTGACCGGCTAAAAGAGACCAAAGAATCTGATGGTAGCTGCTTGTTTGATCATGTGGCGATGAGTTACGGGAGCAATATTAACTCCATTCATTACCTGACCAACTGTCCAACGATTATCACCGGTGGTGGCGCCGGGATTAAGCATGGCCGCCATTTGGTGCTTGCCCCTAAAACTCCTTTGGCGAATCTATGGCTAAGTTTGCTGCGGGGTGTCGGTGTCGATGTCGCGTCACATGGTGACAGTTCTGGTGTAATCAACGAATTATTCGTTTGATGATGACGTTCTGGGTTTGTTAGTTTCATGACACAACGCCGATTATTGACTGTCGTAGCGATTCTCCTTCTCTCGTTTGGGGAAGATCCGTTTCCAGGTGTCGCAAACGCTGATGAGAGCACTGGGCTGCCCGCAACCGATAAGGATGCTGCGGACGGGGCGAGTGATGAAATCAAGGCTGCGAATAAAAGAATTGCGTCCGTACTGCGTGAGCACTGTGTCCATTGTCACGGCGAATCTGACGAGATAATGAGTGATGTTGATCTGGTCAAATTTGTGCAGCAGTTGCCTGAGGTAGCTGACTTGGAACTGCTGCAAGATCTAACTCAAGTGATCGATCTCGGAGAGATGCCCCCTGAGGATGAAGGAGAATTGTCATCTCAGGTGCAGACCAAGCTCGTCAAGGATTTGCAAACACTGTTTGATTTTGCGGTCGCTCAGCAGACTGAGGTTCAGGCGGCTGAAATGCGAAGGATGAATCGGTTCCAATACAACAACGCAGTGAAGGATCTGTTTCGACTCAAGTCGATTGTGTTCACGCTGCCTGAGCGAATGATGCGGCAACATGGGAAGTATTTTGACCCTGCCACGGGGAAAATGCCTGACAGCGTGCAGGTCGGTAGCAGGCCGCTAGGGAAGTCGCAAATGATCGAAAGACGGCTCGCTGGCGTAGCAGCGTTCCCGCAGGATCTGCGAGCGGAGCATGGGTTTGATAATCGTGGTGATCAGCTCTCGCTTTCGCCTTTGTTGATGGAGGCTTTTCTGACTCTGAGTCAATCGATTATCGAAAGCCCTGATTTTACTCCGGCGAATGTTGGCATCTGGAAGGAGTTCTTCGCCAAGCCTGCTGTAAATGTATCCCACATCGAGGAAGTGGAGCGACGTTTACGGCCTTTTTTGACGCGGGCGTTTCGTAGGCCTGTCAGTGAGGCTTCCTTGCAGCGGTACGTTGCTTACGCTGCGCGGGAATTGGATCAGAAAGTTGACTTCACCGATGTCATGAAGCGCGTGGCGAGCGCGGTGCTTGCCTCGCCCCGTTTTCTGTATCTTTATTCAATCGACAGTGCTCACGCAACCAATCCTCCTGCTTTGACAGACGACGCTGAGAAAAATGATCCAGATCTAGTTGATGGATTTGCAAAGGACATCAACTTGGCTTCCCGCTTGTCTTTTTTTCTGTGGGGAAGTATCCCGGATCAGGAACTACTGGACTTGGCAGCCAAGGGAGAGTTGAGAAAGCCAGAGGTATTGCAGAGCCAGTTTCAGCGTCTGATGCACGACCCCAAGTTGAAACGCTTTTGCGATAGTTTTCCTTCTCAGTGGCTGCAGTTGGAACGGATCATTTCGTCGGTTCCCAACCGTGAGAAGTTCCCGGGTTTCTATATGGGGAAATATCGCCACAGCATGCACATGATGTTGGAGCCTTTGTTGTTGTTTGAGGCGGTGTTGATTGAGAACATGTCGCTGATCCAATTAATCGATTCCGACTTTACGTATCGATCACCGTTGTTGCAGCGTGTTTACGGAGGGGCTGAAGGGAACAAAAATGCTGGTGGTGTCACTGCACTCAAGTTCACGCGTCAGGCGGTCACCGATCGACGGCAGGGCGGAGTGATTACCAGTCCAGCGGTTCTGACAATGACTTCGGGTACGGAGCGTACCAAGCCCATCACTCGTGGGGCCTGGGTGTCGGCTGTTATTTTTAATCTTCCACCTGAACCGCCACCTGCTGATGTGCCTCCGTTAGATGAAAAACCTTCGATCGAAGAGAAGGATCTGACGTTGCGTGAGCGTTTGGCCCTACACCGGGAAAGGGCTGACTGCGCTGGTTGCCATGAGAAGATTGATCCGCTGGGGTTCGCCTTGGAAAATTACGACGCGATTGGTAAGTGGCGTGATTTTTACGAAAATGGTCGCGAAGTTGATTCCTCCGGGACACTGTTTCGTCGTCATCAGTTTTCTGATATCGCCAGTTTCAAAGATGCGATTCTTGCTGAGAAGGATCGTTTCGTTCGAGGTTTTGCGGGTCACTTGCTTTCGTTTGCTTTGGCACGCGAACTGACGCCGCAAGATCAGAGTGAGTTAGATCGTATTGCAGCAGCAACCATCGCTGATGGTTATCGAATACAAACTTTGGTTAGAGAAGTTGTGTTCAGTAAACCGTTCCTTGGTGGCGTCGAAGTTTCTGATCCGCGTTTGACGTCCAGTCCCAGATAATGCCACGAGCCTTTTTTAATGAAAACGACTTCAAGAAGAAACTTTCTGCAGGGTGTAAGTGGCGCTATGGTTGCCTTGCCGTGGCTGGAAAGTGTCGGCAATGCATCGGCCACTTCGGTGGTCGCGCGGCGAATGGTGCACTACTACGTACCCATCGGTGTTGTGCGGCGCGGTTTCTTTCCTGGTGAAGCTGACCACGTAATTCCCAAAGGGAATCTTGGAAATGTCTTCAGGTCGCTTGGCAAGCAGGATCCCACATTCAGTGTGAAGCCTCTTGAGCAGTTGACACCGACTCTTGAACCACTCAAACCTCTGTTGGGCAAAGTTAATCTGATCACGGGAATGGATCGCACTTTCCAGCAGGGAACTGACGTGCACGCACAATGTGCTTCCTGCTACCTCAGTAGTGCGAAGCCCTACACCGTCAAGGGCTCGGCGTGGCCGATTGATCGGACGCTTGATCATATGGTGGCTGACCATGCAGGGCAGGATACGCCGTTCAGTACGCTTGAATTCAGTTGCAATAGCCATCGTGACAATAAAGAATCGATTCACTTCGACAATATTTCATGGTACGGGACGGGGCATCTTGCCCCTTCAGTTCGTGACCCGAGGAAAATGTATGACCGTCTGTTCGGTACCAAACAGGCGACTCGTTCCAGTGATGTAACTAGTTTGGTTCTTGATGACGCGCGGTCGCTGAAGCGGGAACTCAGCTATTCGGATGGGCAGAAGTTTGCTGAGTATTTCGATGCTTTACGCACGATCGAAACGCAAATGAAAAGACTTCAGGATATGAAGAGTGAACTCGCCACGGTTGATTTTCCTGAGCCTCCTGAAACCTATCTCCCAAGGGGTGAGTACATCCGATTGATGGGCGATTTGATGATTGTTGCATTGCAAACGGGTTTGACCAATGTCGCAACTTTCATGATTGGGCCCGAACGCTGGGACACGCCATTCATGTTCGATAGTCTGTTTGACAAACCACGTAGTCATCATCAAATGTCACACAATCAGACAACGTTTATCGATGACTTGATGCGTGTTGATCGCTTTCATATGGAACAGTACTTCTACATTTTGAATCGCATGGATGCGATTAAGGAAGCTGATGGGTCCTCGCTGCTTGATAACTCGCTCGTGACCTATGGTTCCGGTTTGGGTGATGGGTCAACTCATCAGTACAACGACTTGCCAATCGTGGTGGCAGGTGGAGGCAGGCGTGTCAAATCTGGTCAGCATATCAACATGCCTGAGGGAACACCGTTGGCAAATCTTTGGTTGACTCAGGCACAGTTGATGGGGATGGAAGTTGATGAGTTTGCAGATAGCCGTGGAGTCATTGACTCGTTGCTCGCCTAGCGGTTTGTTGTCAGGCACGTTTGGACTTGTCAACACTGCTGGTCTGCTGGGACTCTTGGATACGGTGTAAGTTTGAACCGGTTTCAGTGCAGGCCGATCGAGTGGTTCGTTGCCATAACCAATTACCTGCGTATCGGAAGATGCTCATCCGTTCCTGCTGTTTCATGAAGTCTCGGACCGGTGGGTCGGTATCAGCCATGCTGATGACTTTGTGCGAGCGTTCAATGCAGCAGTCGCAAGGGATGTGGCCTACCGACGTATGGCTGACGGAACTCGGCACGCTGTCTTTCAGCAGAACCAAAAAATTAGTGATGGCATGAGCAAATTCTTTGGTCGCACGCATGCAGATGCAAGCCGTATCAGACAGTGCGAAGTAATCACCGTTTATGCCAGCCTGCACCTTGCGTTCAGGTCAGCGGTAGGGGGGAATCACTGTTTGCGAAGCGGTTCAGGGGAACTCCGGTAGCCTGTAGCAGGCTTAGGTGCAGATCCGACATCGACATGTCGCGACGTCCACCAATCAGTCTTCCGGGGCGAATGGCACCGCCCCCTCGGCCAGCCAATAGAAGTGGCAGATTCTTTTCTTGGTGTTCATGCCCGTCGCTGAGGCTGGAACCATAAACGATCGTGCTGTGATCGAGCAAAGTGCCGTCACCTTCACGTATTTTGTTCAGGCGACCGACAAGGTAAGCGACCTGCTCGGTGTGCCATGCTGTGACTCGATTATACATATCCCGTTTTTCCTCTCGGGACTTCCATGAGGTGACTCCATCATCATCTTCTGTTTTTCCACTGATGTCTTTCCAGTGTGAAAGTGCATGCCATGTTCCCGTTACCCCATCAATGAAGTTGAAATACCGGTTGCTTTGCCCGTGGTCCATCATGCAGGTAGCGACACGTGTTGCATCGGCCCAGAATGCCAGCACGATCATGTCCAGCATCACTCGAACGTATTCGCCATGATTTTCCGGTATCTCGGCTGCGGGGCGGATCATTGCTTTGCCGAGGCCAGAGGCGAGATCCGATCGCTGCTTCTGGCGTTCAGCAAAGGCGATTTTGCGTTCAATCGAGCGAATGGATTCCAGATATTCGTCAATTTTCTGACGATCTTGAATGCTCGCCGAATTTTTCATTCGACGTGCGTCGGCAATCACCATGTCGAGCACCGAACGTTGGGCTATCTGACTTTCGCCGGCGCGGAACATGCGGTCGAAAATAGCGCGAGGCTCGATCTCTCGTGGCACAGGTGTCTGGGCGTCTGCCCATGAAATGGAGTTGCGTGACAGGCTGCTGCTGAAGTAGCCTTCTCCCCGCATCGCCATCTCTAGTGATGGTAGCAACGTGGTGGATCGAAAATGTTTTGCAGCGATCTGGTCCGCAGATGGGCCGCCTACGTTGATGTTCTCTTGATTGAATCCACCACCCGTCAGCCATGTTGCTGTGCCGGCACTGTGGCCGTTGCCTTCCGGTGTCCAGATGTTTTTGAACAGGGTCAGCTCACTGGCGAATGGTTGAAGTGATTTCATCCACGGATTCAGCTTTTGCAACTGGCCGTCTGCTCCTGCTTCCTCTGGCAACCAAGCCCCGTTGGCAACACCGTTGGGAATGTACAGATAAGCGAGACGAGTCGTCTTTTTGGAAGCCGATTCGCTAGCTGCTGCAGGCGATTCCATCACGTCGAGCAAGGGGAGTGAAACTGCGGTGCCTAGGCCACGCAGCATGCTTCGCCGTGAAATTCTCCACGCGCCGGAAGTTCGGCTTTGTCTCTTTGGCTGCTTCGCCATAGGGCCACTCTTATAGTTGTCTTCGAATTTCAAAATGTGGGTCAGCGGGCAAGCTGTTTCATTTGGAACGTGTCACTGGTGACGATTGCGTGAACGAGGGTTTGCAGTCGTCGATCATCATCTTCGACTTGCTGGATAATCTGCTTGATTGCCGATTCGTCAAAGTATTCAAGTTGTCGGCCTAGTGCGTAAGTCAGCATTTTTCGCGTGATTTGTTCGACTAACTGATCGCGTCTTTTGTTTACCAACGCATTTTGCAGGCCAAGCAAGCCACGGAACTCAATTCCACCGGGTAGCGTACCGCGGGTGTCTGGCTGTCTGCCGCGACGTGACTCCTTGAAGCGTCCAAACCAGTCGTATTGTTCCAAGGCAAAACCGAGTGGATCAATCTGTGAGTGGCAGGCGTAGCAATTTGGGTTGTTGCGGTGGAGTTCCAGTTTTTGACGTTGGGTGAGATTTCGTTTTTCAGCCACCTCGTCGTCAAACTGACTGACGTTTGGGGGTGGGGGCGGAGGTGGAGTCCCGAGTAACTCGGTCAGAATCCAGTTGCCACGTACCACAGGGCTGGTTCGATTGGGAAAGGATGTGATTGCCAGAATGCTGCCCTGTCCCAAAATGCCACTTCGAGGACTCGACTCCAATGACACACGCCTCATCTCTGGTCCTCGTACTTGGTCCAGCTCGTAATGTCGAGCGAGTTCTTCATTGACGAACGTATATTTGGCATCGATCAAACGTTCGATGGGCTGATTCTCTGTCACCAATGATGAAAAGAACAGAGCGGATTCCTGCTGCATTGCAGCTACCAATGAGTCCGTTGCCCAAGGGTTGTCGATCGGGTCACGGGGAGCATACGGAAGTGCTCCGAAGCCAAGCCATTGAGAAGCAAAAAGCTCGCCCAGCGTTTTGGCCTTCGGATCGGCTAGCATGCGATTCACCTCATCCGCGAGTACTTGAGGATCAGAGAGCGTGCCTGCATCCGCGGCTCTGCTCAATTGATCATCAGGCATCGACGCCCACAGGAAATACGACAGGCGGCTGGCGAGTTCGTGGTCTGTGATCTGGAAAGCTTGCCCGATCTGTTTGCCTTGGTCCGTCTCATTATGAAAGAGAAAGCTGGGTGAAACGAGGATTACTTCGAACACTTGCCCAAGGGCTTTGTAAGAAACAGCCTCACCTCTGACGGATGCAGCTTGTTGTCCCGTGAGTTCGTTGTAATAACGTAACAGCGATGTCAGCTCTTTCTCACCTGGTGGACGCCGAAACGCACGTCTTGCGAAGCTCGCAATTGCCTCGGCTGCCGATTTTGATCCCAGTAATAATTCTCTCGCTTTCTGCGATTCCGCTGTTGCGGTGTGGTCGGGCATCGCAGTTTGAATGACTTGCTCGGCTGTACCCAGATAGCGTTCCAGGATGATGGGTTGCAGAAACAGACTGTTGGCACTGTTGGCAAATCCACTTGAGGCGGTCAGGTCGCGAGGGAATCTGTCGGCTGGACGCAGGTCGATCCCAAACAAGTCACGGATCGTGTGATTGTATTCCTCGTGCGTCAGGCGACGGGCAGGTTCGTAACCAGGCTGTCGGACTGTTTCATAGTCAAAGTTGTCAATTTTGAGCTGAAGGAATCCCGCAATCACTAAACGATCAGCGTCTGACATCGGTTCAGCGTCGGCCGGAGGCATGGTACGCATTCGGACCTGTTGGCTGATGTTTTTCCAATCGCTTCGGTTGATGACCCAAGGTTTCGTTGCTGCCAGCGCAAGCAGATTCAGGTCACCTGAGGATGATTCATCAGAATGGCATTCATGGCAATGACGCTGCAAGAGTGGTTGGATGTGCTGGGCGTAGTTCCAGTTAGCCGCCGCAGCCAAGGTGGTGGCATCAACGATCACAGGCTTGGGCATGTTCATGCCAAGGCTGCCACTATCTTCTGCCGTGTCGTTCCGCTTCGCGTCGGGACGAATGTCTCGACCACTCTCGCGTTCGATTTCACGGATTTCCAGCCTCAGTTCCTGAATCAACTCATCCTGTCCTTCTTCTTCAGCATAGTGAAGCTCAAGTTTCAGTTGGAGGACTTCGTGTCGCATTTCGTAATCGTGCTCAAGCTCCTCCAAGCGGATTTCAGTCTGCTCAACGCGGTTTTCGTCGCCTTTTCGAACACTGTTAAAAAACTGCTCAACCAGTTTGTCTGCTTCCGCAAGCTTGGTCTTCATTTCGCGGAAGTCGCGATTGCCCGAATCAATATCTTTCTCTGCGAACGTTTGTCTCAATTCGGCTAGTTCAGAACGTTTGTCGAGCAGTTCAAGATTGATCGAAATCTCTTCCAACTCCAACTCGATGGATTCTCGTTTTTGTTCAAGGTCGGCACCCCGTTCTGTATTTCGTTTTTCTGTGTCACGCTTCTCTGTGGCCTCGATCTGCTGCTCCACAACGCTCAATTCTTTATCGAGGCTTTGCCGCTTTGTGAGCAAACTGAGACGCTTGTCCAGAAATCCAAGTCGCTCCTGCAGGCGTTCTCGCGTCTCTTTCGTTTCACGGATTTCGATCGCGATATCATCAAGTTCCTCTCGATCGCCAGTGACGTGGTCCGCCTCTTGACCGCTGTCTTCCTCTGTTACCGCAGGTTC
>CAXGRW010000127.1:0-10454 GCA_964012125.1 uncultured Rhodopirellula sp. | reverse complement strand
AAGTCGTTGAATCGGTCTGATTCGATTGCAGCGCGGGCCTCTGACATCACCCGCTGATAGTAGGTGAGATTATGAATTGAAAGCAGGATCGGTCCCAGCATCTCCCCTGCGACAAACAGGTGACGGATGTATCCGCGGCTGTGTCGGCAGGCAAGGCAGGGGCAGTTTTCCTCGATGGGCCGTCTGTCTTCTCGGTGAATCGCATTCCGGAGTTTCAGGTTTCCCGCGTCGGTGAAGGCAAGCCCATTGCGTCCATTTCGGGTGGGCATGACACAATCAAACAAGTCGATTCCTCTCGCAACACTCTCCAGCAAATCAATCGGTCTTCCCACTCCCATCAGGTAGCGGGGTTTGTGCTCCGGCAGGCTGGGACAAGTTGCTGCCGTGATGCGGTACATCTCTGAGGGGGCTTCACCCACACTCAATCCACCCACGGCGTATCCATTGAAATCCATTGCCGCCAATTCATTCGCACATTGAACTCGCAGTTCTGCATCAAGGCCGCCCTGCACGATTGCGAATTTAGCTTGGTCATCACGTGTTGATGCCTCGAGGCAGCGCTTGGCCCAGCGGATCGACCTTGCCATAGCGTCTTCGACCTCATCATGGGTCGCTGGAAGAGCGATCACATGATCAAGAACCATTGCCACATCGCTTCCCAGTGCTTCCTGGATCTCAATGGAATGTTCCGGAGTCAGGCGGATAATTGCTCCGTCAATGTGGCTGCGAAAAGTAGCTTCCTGCTCGGTGATTTTGCTGATTGCTTTGAGACTGAAAATCTGAAAGCCGCCGCTGTCGGTCAGGATGGGGCCCTGCCAGTCCGACATGCCATGAAGACCGCCCAACTTTCGTACCGTTTCGTGACCGGGACGCAACGCCAAGTGGTAGGTGTTGCCAAGGATCATGTGGGCACCCGTAGCTGCCACCTGGTCAATGGTCACACCCTTGACCGTGCCTTGGGTACCGACCGGCATGAAGCCCGGGGTCTGTACCGGTCCATGGGGAGTCAAAAAAACACCGCGACGGGCCGAGGTGGCTGCATCGCGGTGTTTGAGAGTGAATTCAAATTGGCTCATCTGCCTGTTACCTGCGTTTCAATGGTCGGCCTTGGCTGCCAATCAATGGCATGCAACCGATCTGCCTGAACGTCAGTCACCACGCATTTTGAGGCCTAGATCTGTCAGCTTTTCCCGCACTTCATTGAGGCTTGTCACACCGAAGTTCTTGCACTCCAGCATGTCATCACCGGTCTTGCGGATCAGCTCACCAATCGTATTCAACTGCAATCTAGCCATGCACTTGCGGGCACGTACGGACAGATTCAGGTCCGAAATTGGCCGATCCAGCAGAGCCTGCTCGTCTGGCGACATATGGCTGGTATCGATCGGAGGCTCGTTGCTCTTCTTCTCGTGGGCGAACTGTCCCAAAGACAAACCTTTGCTCGTCAGCATTTCGCGAATTTCGAAAAGGCTGGTTTCGCCGAAGTTTTTGCTGCTGAGAAGTTCCGCTTCACTCGTGCGAGTCAAGTCGCCAATCGTATCAATACCCATCTTCTGCAGGCAGTTTCGGCTTCGGACGCTGAGCTCGAAGTTCGTTACCGGCATGTTGAGGGTCTGAGCCAAGCGATCGTTACGACGCTGTGCTTCCTCGTCGTAAAGCATGTTACCGGTCGCCGCCGCATCCTTCATGTAAAGAAGGGTTTGCGGGTGGTCTGGGTAGCAATCCAGAATTCGCTTGTAGCACATTTGTGCCTTGTCGAACTGGTTGTTGTCTTCGTAGATCAAGCCAAGATTGATCAGGACACCGATGCCGGTCGGGAATGCCTTAGCAGCACGCTCGTACAGAGAAAGACTCTCATCGTCATTCCCCATCCGATCGTTTTCCAACGCCAAGCCGAACAACGCACCGGCGTGATTCTCATCCGTTTGAACGGCACGTTGGTACAGGGCTAACGCCTCGTCCATGCGGCCACCCACGGC
The DNA here is from genome assembly GCA_964012125.1 of uncultured Rhodopirellula sp. Taxonomy (GTDB): domain Bacteria; phylum Planctomycetota; class Planctomycetia; order Pirellulales; family Pirellulaceae; genus Rubripirellula. The sequence goes on along the minus strand of CAXGRW010000127.1, from coordinate 8,475 downwards.
AGCCACGGTGGCAGCTCGCTGGTACATGTAGTCCGCAGTTTGCTCTGCCGGTCCGAAAATATTGTCCAGAATCGCCAATGCTTCTTCGATGCGGCCTGCGTAGCGATTTGCTTCAGCAACGCCGATCTTGCACTGATCTTCGTTGTAGCCCGATGTCTGGGCTTTTTCGTAGACGGCGACAGTTTCGTTGTAGCTGCCTAGCTCGAACATGCATCGCGCTTGATAAAACAGCGCCATTGCACTTCCATCGGCCGATTGCAGCGTTGTCAGGGCATCGCTGAATTTGCCTAGCAAAAACTGGCAGACGCCCATTTTGGTCTTACCAGCGGGGCTGAGTAAATCATCAGCCTCCATCTCGTTGACCGCATCGCGCAGTTCACCAAAGTGACCATAATTCTCGGAAACAGCAGTACGTATTGAACCGACGTCCGCGGGGCCAAACGAATTGTTCGAAAGGACCACTTCCTTCAAGTCGATAACTTCAAGTTCGACTTCACTCATAGAGACGAGTCTCCTGCCCAAGGGGCTATCAAGCGTTTGTGGGATTGAATCGCTGCGACTTCAAACGACATTCGCAAAGATTGATTAATTCTCTGTCAGAATACCAAGCACGAAAAGAGCCAGCGGTGGGATTTGAACCCACAACCTCCGCATTACGAATGCGATGCTCTGCCAATTGAAGCTACGCTGGCCTTTGTTCGGGTGACACGTGAACCGATCGATTCACGCGTTTGAACGGGACTTTCCTCGCCGATTCCTGTACAAGACAGCCTTTGAGCCGCATCAGGAACTCGAGTCTTTCCTGTACGCTCCTCAACCACCGTGCCAAAATAGCGAAACCGTCCGAAAAAATACGCTAAATCGCCAAATATCGTCAAGAGGCTGTTGCCAGAGATGGGCGATTTGGTGCAATCTTCCGCAAAAAAATCAGTCTCAGCTGACCAAGTCAACAATTTGGAGTCAAAAGAGGCGTGTGACGCGTTCTGTCGCGCCTTTGAACATGAGCCTATCTGGGGCAGAAACAAGACCGCGGCCCCCTCCGCGGGAGGGTTCCTGAGTGCGGTTCTGCCGGCGACCACTGTCTATTTGATCACCCCAGTTGCTCGCTCACGTCACTTCTGAATTATCTTGGCGGACTTGATCGTGACTGCCGTGACGGGAACATTTTGCATGGGAAGCCCGGGACGATCTCCACTTTCCTTGGTGGTGGTTTTCACCTTGGACACCGCATCGACAACTCCGAGGCCTTTGACGACACGTCCGAAGACGGCGTAGCCCGCGTTTCTGCCGCTTCGGTTTAGGAACCCGTTGTCTTTCGTGTTGATGAAAAATTGGCTCGTCGCGCTATTGGGATCGTTTGTGCGGGCCATTGCGATGCTGTATTTCACGTTTTTAAGACCGTTTCCGCCTTCGTTGATGATTGGCGGCTGTGTCTTTTTCTCTTTCATCGCTGCGTCTAATCCACCACCCTGAATCATGAAGTCAGGGATGACGCGGTGGAAGATCGTGCCGTTGTAATGTCCGCTTTTTACGTAACTGAGAAAGTTCGCGACCGTCTTCGGAGCTTTCTCTGCATCAAGTGCGATGATGATCTTTCCGGCGGAAGTGTCGAGTTCCACCTCGGGCGATTTGTTACCAGCTGTGGTTTGAGCTGTCACGGGGCGACACGTCAGGAGGGCCATGACCGAAGTCACGCAGATCGCCGCGGCGAACATGCGAAAATTGGCTTTTACGTTGACGTGTTTGCGATGGAAGTTGGACGATGGCATGCGGGGAGGGCTCCGAAATCTTGTGGGGATTGAGTTGAGTGAGGGGGGAAGACACGTAAGTTTAAGGAACCGAAAAGTCTTTCAGAATGCTTGGACGCTTACAAGTTGGCTTCAGCAACAGCCTGAGCGATCGCTCGCTCTGACGGTCATGCTTTTGCAGCAACATCCGGCGTTTTTAGCACCAGTTCTGATCAGCTCCCAACTCAAGGGGTACCCGGAAATCAAAAGGTACCCTCGAGTGAGTATCACTTGATTGGTCAGTGATTTCTATCTACAGGATTGATTCGAACTGCCTTGTCTTCTCGGGCAATCACCTTTCTGGCTGGCGTGACTGAAGCCGCATTTCAACGGCACCAGTATTCTCTATTTTTTTGTGCTTCAGGAGAAGGGCAACCGTTACTCCACTGAAATTACATCAGTTTGTCGGGCAGGGTTCGGTTCCCAGTACCTGAAATTCCCACCCACTGCCAGTTTTCTAAGTTGGCCAGTGACTGATTAGATATCGAACAGATTCTTGGGTGAACAGGACATCTGCGGCAACTGACTGAGCGACAAGGGCTCTTCTCACGTCTGCCGGCAAGATTTGCATCGAATTGTGTCTGTACGATCCAATTAAACTGCACCCGCTTTAGCCTGCCCCCCCGTTTCGCATGCAGCATGAGGGCTCGTCTTGCGTTGAAACCAGCTTTCGCCATCTGTTCACTGCTCAGTTCACACGGCGGGACGAGGGAGCGTATGGGCGTGGGGATGCACAAAAATGGGACTCATGTTCCGCAACGTGTTATCCTCAAGGCTTCATTGTTAACAAAGCCTCTTCCAATTGATCACGCGGTTCTTTGATGTTCATTTCGCAAAGATTCCCATTTCTTCTCATTGCTGCAGCAATACTGGGTGGGCAGTTTGCTCATTGTGGGCATGTGACTGCCAAGCAGCCCAATATTTTGTTCATCTACACCGACGATCAATCACATCGCACGGTCAGTTGTTATGACGAAGCATTCGACTGGGTCCAGACTCCGAATATCGACCAGTTAGCCCGTGAAGGGGTGCGGTTTCGACGCGCCTATATCGGGGCATGGTGCATGCCATCGCGAGCCACTTTGTTGACGGGGCATCATCAGCATGGAATCGAGTCGATGCGGATGGAGGGTGCCTATCCGGGGAGTGCTTATGATCCGGAGCAGTGTCGTTTTTGGCCTTCGGCTCTTAGACAGCACGGCTATTCGACCGCGCACATCGGTAAGTGGCATACAGGCGTTGACGCTGGGTTCGGAAGAGACTGGGACCATCAGAAGGTTTGGAATCGCCCGCGGCATCCAGAGAACGCACCCAACTATTACGACAACCAGTTGATCTCAACCGATGGTGGTGAACCGGTGATGGTCGAAGGTTACACGACGGATAACTACACCGACTGGGCTATCGATTTCATCGAGAGGGAAGCACGTGGCGATGAAAAACCATGGTATCTCTGGTTGTGTTACGGCGCCGTGCATGGACCATTCACTCCCGCGGCACGTCATCAGCAGGATTATGCAGGGATTGATGTGCCCGTTCCGTCGGACGTCTATCCGCCCCGTCCAGGTAAGCCGGCGTATGCTCAAAAGATGCAGTTCTGGGAGCCAGGTAAGAATGGGAAGCCGGTTGAGCGAAAGGTTCGCGACGCAAGTCCCGTCGGTATGAAAGATCGGCCAGGGCGTCCGCTTTCGGACTGGATCCGGCAATACCACCAAGGTGTGTTGGCCATTGATGAAAACGTCGGGCGGTTGATGAAGTCATTGCGTGAAACAGGTCAGCTTGAAAACACCCTCGTCGTTTTTACTTCTGATCAGGGGTTCGCCTGGGGGCAACATGGAATGAAAAGTAAGGTTGCACCTCATGATGCGGCTGTTGCAGCACCACTGATCATTCGCCCAGTTGGGGATGCGTCCTCAGGTAACGGTCGTGGAATGGTGATCGATGCACCTGTCAGCGGTGTTGATTTGCCACCTACATTTTTCTCTCAAGCTGGTGTCAAGCTTCCGTGGAAAATGCACGGACGTGATTTGAGTCCCCTGTTGAAGGGGGCAAAGGATAAGTGGCCACATCCCGCCATGCTGGTGCACACCGCCAAATTGTACGGTTCGGCAACCAACACGATTCCTGGCAAGGATGATTCCGCCTTGTATCATGGCCCCGGAATTCCGTGGTACGTGATGTTGGCTCGCGGCAATTACAAGTATGTCCGAACGCTCGTCACGGGCGAGACAGAAGAGTTGTACGATATTTCCCGCGACCCTGCAGAGTTGATTAACCTTGCAGCTGAACCCAAGCATCAGCAGAGGTTGCGGCAAATGCGACAAGAAGCTGTAGAGGAGCTGCGCCGGACAGATGCCGGATTTGTTGATGAGTTGCCGGCTGTTGCAGATCAGCCAGCCTTTGAGCCGCTGTCGACTAAAGCTGATCCATGGCGTAAGCATGTAATCACGCGGGCCAAGGGAAGCGTCAATTCAGCCGTGTCAGCTGACTTTGACAATGATGGGCATGTTGATGTGCTTTCATCCTATGATGGCAAAGTTGTCTTGCATCGAGGGCCAAGTTGGGATCCCTATCAACTACATGCCTTTGATCGAGACAAGTCCCGCAATAAGCCGCGAGCTGATTGCATTCACAGTTGTCTGCTTGATGTTGACGGTGATGGCGATCTGGATTTTTGTGGTTCTAGCAACACTGTGTTCTGGCTCGAGTGCCCTGATGATCCGTTTTCAGGAAATGCATGGACCTATCGCACCATCGATGATGAAATCCTCGGAACTCATTGTTTGATCACAGGAGATGTAAATCGGGACGGACGCCTCGACTTGATCGCCAACTCGGGGCGCGGACCTGATCAAACCAATGTCCCTAATTCATTGACTTGGCTTGAGGTTCCTGAGGACCCTAAGGCTTCAAAGCCATGGAAGCGGCATGTGTTTGCCGATCGTGATGCGCCTGGTGGAAACCACTACACCGGGATCGCCGACGTAAATGGTGATGGTTTGCCTGATATCTGTTGTGGAGCCAAAGGTGGCCCTGGTTTTGATGGTGGGGAATGGTTCGCATGGTGGGAGCAATTGCCTGATAAGGCCGAGCCATGGAAGAAGCATCTACTCGCCACGCGTCAGCCTGGTGCAACAAATATTCAACCGCGCGATGTCAATCAGGATGGGGACATGGACTTTGTTGCCACGAGGGGCCATGGCAAGGGTGTGCTTTGGTTCCGTGGCCCTGAGTTCACGATGGTCGAAATTGATTCGGAAATTGTAGGGCCGCACTGTTTGGTGACAGTTGATCTCGATCAAGATGGAGATCTCGATATTGCGACGTGCGGAAAGGAACCTGACGGGCAAGCTGTCTGGTACGCGAACGATGGCAGCGGTAACTTTGTCCGCCGTGAAGTCGGCAGTAACCAAGGAGCATACGATATTCGTGCCGTAGACATGGATGGAGACTACGATCTTGATCTGTTGATTGCGGGGCACTCCAGCAAAAACATCGTCTGGTTCGAGAATCCTCTGCCCTGATATGTCATTGGGGGGAAATGCTCGCGTGCGTGTAGTGAATCCTGTTTCATTTTCGGTAGTCAGAAATTGCACTTGGATTGAGTCGAGTATCATAGGTGCGACCGCTTGGTATTGTCGGAAGCCGCCTGCTTTCTAGTTCCTGCTTTCTAGTTCCTGCTTTCTAGTTCCTGCTTTCTAGTTCCTGCCCACCTCAGAGAAATGCTGATGTTCATGAGTGATCGTCGTCTGCTTGCTATCTTGTCGTGTTTGATTCTGGCGGTGGTTTGTTCTGCGAAAGAAACGAAGCGTCCAAATTTCCTGTTTGTACTTGTTGATGATCAATCACCTTTTGATCTAAAAGTCTACAACCCGCGTTCGATTCTTGATTCGCCTGTGATTGATCGCATCGCTTCGGAAGGCATGGTATTTGATGGGGCATACCATATGGGGTCGTGGGCTGGTGCTGTTTGCACGCCCTCACGGCACATGATCATGTCAGGCCGCACGTTGTGGCATTTGCCGCGGCGCGGGGCAAAGAAACGACAGCCTGGCAGTAAGCCGTCGTTGACCCCAGCGAACCTTGCCAATAATACAATGGCTGCCGTTTTTAATCGTGCGGGATATGACACGATGCGGACTTGTAAAAATGGTAACAGCTACGCGGCAGCGAATGAAAAATTCAAGGTCAGTCGTACTGCAACCAAACGAGGCGGTACCAAAGAGACTGGAAGTGCATGGCACGCTGATCAGGTTCTGAATTATCTGGACGATCGTGAAAGTGATGCTCCCTTTCTCATCTATCTCGGTTTTTCGCATCCTCACGATACGCGTGATGGAACAGAGGATTTACTGTCCAAGTATGGGGCAGTGAATCATAGCGATCGCGGCTCGTTGCCACCCGGTAACTCCAAGCAACCAAGCTTGCCTGTTAACTATCTGCCTGCACATCCTTTTCATCATGGACATCCCAAATTGCGTGACGAGGTCAATGTGAGTGGGGTTTGGGAGCGGCGCGATCCTAGAACCATTCGGAATGAATTGGGGCGGGAATTTGCATGTGACGAAAACATAGATCGGCAAATTGGCCGCGTGTTGAAGCGTTTGGACGCACTGGGTGAACTGGAAAATACCTATGTGATCTACACCGCTGATCACGGTATGGCGATTGGACGCCATGGTTTGCAGGGCAAACAGAACCTTTACCAACATACTTGGCGTGTGCCTCTTGTCGTCAAAGGCCCAGGGATCAAGCCAGGCAGTCGCGTGGAAGGTAATGTCTACCTGCTAGATGTCTTGAGCACGCTTTGTGATTTGGCGGATGTCGAGCCTCCGGTCACGAATGAGGGGCAAAGTTTTCAGCCCGTTCTTGAGGGGGAACGTGAAACGATTCGGGATGTTCTGTACGGCGTGTATTGTGGAGGCACAAAACCGGGCATGCGTTGCGTCAAGAAAGGTGATTGGAAGTTAATCAAGTATGATGTGATGGAGGGCACCGTTCGCAAGACGCAGTTGTTCAATTTGCGAGAGAATCCACACGAATTCTTATCAGAACATCATGCATCAGTTGTGACTGAATTGATGGAGGGCGTGCCCAAGGGGAATCAGTTGAATCTCGCTGATGATCCTCGTTACGCCGCAAAACGGCAGGAATTGGAAGCTCTGTTGCTCTCAGAACAACGCCGCCTTGATGACCCGTATCGCTTGTGGGATCAGCCAAAGGATTGAGGACCCTGGTTTCATATTCAAGGATGAAACCAATGATGCATTCATGCACGTATAAACCCGACGGATTTCAATGAACATTTCCGCTTATGTTTTGGGCAATCTTCTCGCCTTGGCTTGTGGCGTGTGCTTGGCTGATGGACAGCCTGCTGTGATCGAGCAAACGCGTGTTGCGACGCAGCCCAATTTGATTTTTATCATGGCTGACGACTTGGGCTACGGCGATGTGGGGTGCTTTGGTCAAAAAGTGATTGCAACTCCCAGGCTTGATCAGATGGCTAAGGAGGGAATGAAGTTCACGCAGTTTTATGCGGGCAACACGGTCTGTGCTCCCAGTCGAAGCGTGCTCCTGACAGGACAGCACATGGGGCACACGCATGTGCGAGGCAATGCAAACAGTGCCACAATGCTGGAACAGTCCTTGCGTGCACAGGATACGACGATTGCAGAAGTTCTTAAGACGGTGGGATACACCAACGGTCTTGTTGGTAAGTGGGGCCTCGGTGAGGTGCATCAGCCTGGTTTCCCGCTTCGAAAAGGATTCGACCGCTTTTTTGGCTATCTGAACCAAGTGCACGCCCATAATTATTATCCGGAATTTGTTTGGGACAATGCAGACAAAAAAACGCTGGCAAATGTTGTTGAAGAGTCGGGGGGAGCTTACGGGGGGTTTCGTGGTGGTGCTGCAACCAAGCGTCTTGATTACTCGCATGATCTGTTCGTGGACGAGGCGATCAAGTTCATTGATGGTAACAGGAAAGAGCCATTTTTCCTTTATCTGCCTTTGACCATTCCTCACGCAAATAATGAAGGCACGAGGATGAATGGCAATGGCGCAGAAGTGCCAGAGTATGGCATCTATGCGACCAAAGATTGGCCAGACCCTGATAAGGGACAGGCTGCGATGATCACCCGGATGGATCGTGATGTAGGCCGCATTCTTGACCACTTGAAAGCTGCTGGGATCGATGAGACGACTCTCGTGATTTTTACCAGTGATAACGGTCCGCATAATGAAGCCGGCCATCAGTTAGGCCGATTCAATCCATCAGGCCCGCTGCGAGGTACAAAACGTGCGCTCTATGAAGGCGGTATACGAGTGCCGACCATCGCGTGGTGGCCCGGGACAGTGAAGCCTGGGACCACGACAGACCATTTAGGCTACTTTGGAGACTGGATGGCAACCGCTGCTGAATTGGCTGGTGCCACATTGCCAGAAAATATCGATAGCATCAGCTTCGTGCCCACCTTGAAGGGAGTGCCACAGCAGCAGAAAAACCATGAGTATTTGTACTGGGAATTCTACGAGCAGGGCAGTCGCCAAGCTGTTCGTTTTGGTGATTGGAAGGCGATTCGCCAGCCAATGTTTAGTGGAACGATTGAACTGTATGACCTGAAGAATGACGTTGGTGAGACGAAAAATGTGGCAGGCCAAAAACCTGATCTCGTGGATGCGGCGGCCA
>CAXGRW010000126.1:0-10461 GCA_964012125.1 uncultured Rhodopirellula sp. | reverse complement strand
GTTTAGTATCCCATTGAGCATTGAGCATTGAGCATTGAGCATTGAGCATTGAGCAGGTGCTGGGTGATGCTTTGTCATTCGTGGTCTCGGCACTTGCTGAGTTTTCGAGACTGCCGCTGTCAGGTTTGGGCTGACTCTGGGTTGCTGTTTGGCTCTGGGTTACTGTTTGGCTCTGGGTTACTGTTTGGCTCTGGGTTACTGTTTGGCTCTGGGTTATTGGCGTTCGGAGACGACTTGGGCAGTTGGCTCGCCATTACAATCGATCCTCGCCCCACTTGTTCGCAAGTCGCGGCGGCATGTCCAAAGTCTGCATCCAAACGGGTGACGCGATCAAGTTTCATCATCACCACTTTGCCCGACCATGGATCAGGTGAACCAGGTAAAAAGATCGTGGCCAAGCCCAGCCTTTCATCGCGTTCTGTTTCAAAGGCAATGCGTTGGTACTCGTCAAGCACCACAAGGACGGGCTTCATTTGAGGCCTTGTTTCATTGCCCCCGATCGTATCGGCCATCTGATCCTTGAGGATCGAGTAGCGTGGGAAGAAGAGCGCGAGCTTTTTCTCGAATGCTGTTGATATCTTTCTTCCAAGCGACCAGCGTGCAAACATACCGGCGGCGAAACAGAGCAGCAGGATGAGGGCGATGGAAAGTGCGACAAGAATAGCGATCCCGGTCGGTGTTTTAACGGGGATGTACTTGTTGAGTGCCGATGCGACTGACACGACAATCGGGGCAATTTGTCCAACTAATGCACCCAACACTATTAGAGGCAACAAAAACAGTAGCCCGCCGATCGCCGTTGTCTTCAAGAAGTTGATGAAACGTTTTGAATTTTTAACGATCATGTAGCATTCCTTGGGTCGGTAGATGCAGTAATGTTAAACGCAGTGATGGAAACGCCACGATGAGCGGTCTGTGGTCCGGCGGTCACACCGATTGAGAATCGACTCCAAACTGCGTTTTTTTGGCCTACAGCGGAATATAATCCATGAAGCCGATCATCATTTCATCTTCACTCTGCGGACCCCAAGTCACACGTTGACTGGGATCCGGATTTGCCAGGTTGTTTGCCGAGTTGTCAAAGACAGCGGTGCAACGAATGAATTGACCCGGTCGAATTACTTTCGGTTTTTTGAGAATGTATTTCAATTGCCAGTTGAAGTCGTAGGCTGGCACGTCCAGCAGCGTTTCAATGACATGGCCGGTTTTGGAATCAATCAGATCATACCGAAATGATTTTCCTCTTAAATGCATATGGGGGGTCATGCTGACTAAAGCAACATTCCGCTTCGTCATTTTTGAATCTTGAACCACTTGCTTGTCAGGATCATTGGGCTCGATGAACAGCTCCCTACGAGGGAAACTTGCAGCATCTCCCTTCATTTCACGTTTGATCTTGGAGGGGTCTTTTGCATAGCAAATTCCAACAGAGCTTTGATCTTCTTGTGCGTGTCCATTTGGCGTGTAGTGCATTTCGATCAGTAATTTACTGCCGGCCTTGACTTTGATCGCAACTCCTTCAGGAGTGGTGAGCGGAATCGCACCAGGAGCGTAACCAGCAAGGATGGGGCCGCGCGTCTTCAGGTAGTTTCTGCGTGGAGTTTCTGGTGGAATTACGTGCAACAAAATGTGATGAACGACACTGCGATTTTGGGGGCGTGCTTCTGTGGCAATGATGTATTTGTCTTCTTTCCATTCCGGATCAATCACGAAGTGTCGGTAATCGACTGTTCCCTCGGCTGGAACAGGGAATGCCTCGGGCATGGTGATGATCTGATCGGGTTCTGCTATCTGCCAGCCTTCAATGAATACGGGTGGTGTTGGTAAATCAGCTGAATTCCCTTGGGGCATACCATTTTCAATCCATGTGAAGATGAGATCTTTTTGTTCGGCACTCAGTCTTGGATCGTTAGCAAATTCGCCGTGTTTTGGGTTGGCGAACCAAGGTGGCATTCGATCTTCTTCGATGACTTCCATGATGGTGTCTTCCCAGCCGACCACATCTTCGTAATGGGTCAGATTGAATGGGGCGATTTCGCCTTCCCGATGGCAACGCATGCAGTGGTTGTTGAAAATTGGCGCAATATGTTTTGTGAACGTGATTGAACCTGAAGGCTGGACGCTCTTAATGCGGCCAATGTGACAGCCCTCGACAGGAGTTTCAGTAACAGTGATTTCCTCTCCTGCCAATAACTGCTTGATCGCGTCTGACAGTTCCGAAGATTCGGGGCGTGCCCGCGAGCCGCCTACATAGTACTGGTCATCGATTCGGCCGTGGTACCGTACGGTGAAAGTAGAGTCGAGCAGAAATACTTCCGGGGTGCGCTCAGCAGCAAAGGCATCTGCGACCTTATTGCGGAGGTCTTTCAGCATCTGAAATGAGATCTTGTGACGATGACTGTACGCTAAAACTTCGCTCAAACTGTCCTGTTTGTTTGAATTGATTCCGATGATTGCAACGTCATCAGTGCCGAAGGTTTGCTGAAGCTTTTCAAGCCGAGGACCATAGAGCTTGGCTAATGGGCATTCGGTTCCAAGAAAAGCTACAACAATAGCTTTCTTGTTAGTAAACGTGTCCAAGGAAACAGCACGGCCGTAGCAGTTGTCCAGCGTGAATGGAGAAATCTTTTTTCCAATGTGGGATTCGGATTTCGGTTCAGTGCTTGGCTCAACGCCCAATGCCATCCGAGAATGCATGGTCAGGCAGCCAACAAAAAGCAACGCTATTGTGAAGCGTTCTGGCAGTGTGAGTCTTCGAAACATGGGGTCATCTTCGTAATTGATATTAATTTTTTTGCTGGATCAAGAACAGTGTCTTAAGGTTGACTCGAACAGGTCTCGCGTTGCTGGTAGCGACTTTTCGATGGGAGGCACCAGTGGTTTCGTGTTTTTTTAGTCGTCTGGTAATTCAAAGTCGTGAGGCAATTGAATCATCAGGCAGGCTCCACCCAAAGTGCTCTTGCTGACGGTAACCTCGCCTTTGTGTTGCATGGTGATGCGTTGGACTAACGCCAAGCCTAATCCTACACCTCGATTGTCGCCTTGGTTAAGTCTCGTGAATGGCTCAAAGACGGTTTCCCATTGGTCTTCGGGAATTCCAATGCCGTCATCTTCGATCTTGATAACCACTGAGTGGTCAATGATCTGTGCCGACAGCATGACACGTGATTTAGCGTATTGTCCGGCATTGCTGACCAGATTTTCGATTGCTCTTGCCAAACTGTCTGAATGAGCCCGTGCGATTAAGGGTTCTGGCTCAGCGGGCAGACTGTAATTGATATTGGGGTATAAGGGAGCATGGAATTCGACCGCTTCCTCGATCAGATTCCAGACATCGACGGTTTCCGGCGTCATTTCCGAAGCATTGGAATCGATTCTTGCGTAGGTGAGTAATTCGCCGACGAGCGAATCGAGTTTTTCGGTAGCATCATCAATGGAATTGAGACGATTGCGTCGTTCGTTATCGTCCTTTGCCGTCTCGATAAGGTCAGTTGCAAAACGAATTCTCGCCAGAGGAGTGCGTAGTTCATGTGAGACTGCTTGCAGTAATTCACGCTGTGAACGCACCAAGGACTCGGTGCGATCTGCCATTGCATTGAATGCTCTCACCAAAGCCAGATCTTGTGATCGTGATTTGGTCGGTATGCGGGCATTGAGATCACCAGCGGCAATGGAGGTTGCTGTCCGTTCTACCGCCCGGAATTGCTTGGCAACGGGACGCAGCAGGATTGCGATCGCAAGGGCCGCCGACAAAAAAATGATCCCATAACCTAGTGTGACCTGAGTGCGACTTGGACCAACGAATTGTGGTAGAGGACCAAACAGCAAAAAGTACTCCGGGTCAGAACTCCTGAGTGTTCGGCCCTTCGTGTCTCTTTGCTTGGCTGTACCGCTCTGGTTCGCTGATTCAGTTGGTGGTTGCGAATCACCAGTCCCAGTTGAATCCAGTTGATCAGCTAAAACTAGTTCGTCAGCAATTGATTTTTCCGGCTTGGGTTGCGGGAACAGGGCGATTCCGAGGTATTTCCCCAGCAGTACCACATCACCGTCCATCAGGCGTTGTCGGTAGGGGGCAGCTAACCAAGTTGCCTCGTCAAAGGATTGCAGATTTATCGGGTATTCGAAATTACTCGCAACTTGAACATAGTTGGAAGTTGAAGCAGCCAGATCTTCATGCCAAAAATCTTCTACTCGGTTACGTGCCAGTCGCACTCCCCCACCGAGTGCGTTTTCGACCACGTTGACATTTTGGGTCGAAGATAAGTCTGCGACGTAAGCCTGTACCAACCACGCAACGACTAGAATTACGACGACACCGACATAGAAACGAAAGAACAGTCGTGTCATGATTGGGTAGCCAGTAAATAGCCGACACTGCGAACTGATTTGATCCGCAGCGGCTGGACGGGATCATCTCCGATCTTCTTGCGGAGACGTGACACGCGGAGATCAATCGAGCGGTCCAAACCGTCGTATCTGACGCCGTGCAACTGCTGGTAAAGTTCATCGCGTGGAATCACCTTGCCAGCATTTTGGGCCAACAACCACAGCAGGTCAAACTCGGCTGTCGTGAGCTCAACGGAAACGCCGTCAATGGACACGGAGCGATTGGTTGTATCAATCACAAGTCCATCGATCGTGATTCGGGTTGTAGCTGAATCGGTTCCAGATTGATTGGAACGACGCAGGTGAACACGAAGGCGCGCCAGTAAGGCGTGAGGACGTACTGGCTTGGACATATAATCGTCAGCACCCACTTCCAAGGCGACGACTTCATCAATCTCATCACCCCGAGCTGTTAGCATTAGAATCGGTCCTTCGTAGTCCGATCGAACGCTGCGGCAAATGCTGATTCCGTCCATTCCTGGAAGTCCAATGTCCAAGACGATCACATCGAATGATTCGGATTGAATTCGACTGAGTGCTGATTTGCCATCATGTTCGACAATCACCTCGAATCCATTTGCAGTTAGAAAATCAGAGACCATGGATGCAAGATCACGGTCATCTTCGACTAAGAACAGACGCTGTTTTTCTGCTGTGGTCATTGTCCGCACTCTTGAAAAATGGCTCGCTTCACGCTTCGTGGCGGCGACACCTGCTCGCCACATATACCCCTATTAGAACCAGAATTGAGCGACGTTCAGCCTCCAGTTACCAAAAAGATACAGACCGGTCGATTAGCTTATTTGCTGTACAGCGGTGCATGCCTCGGTGCAGGCTGCAATGTCACGGCAGGCTAAGAGTAATCCGTCTGAGACGCACGGAGGGTTTCCAATCGTGTGGCATCGCAAATTGCAGCTCAAACGCATGAGGCGTCCTGGTTCTCCTCGTCGGCGGGGTCGAGTCAGGGAGGAGCTCGATCGTCTGTAGCGAGTGCCGAGCCGTTCCACTTTTATTCACCCAGCGTTCCGTCAGGCAGCTCGGTATAGGTCTGCACGAGTGGGAGGCATTCCAGAGAGTCCCTTGCTGGCCCTCTTGCTGGCGAGGACCTGATAAATCTTGATGGAACCAGCTGTGAATCCAACCGAGCCGCCTGTCATGTAGGCTGCCCAAAGGCGGTATTTTTCGGGCCCTACCAAGCGAATGGCTTCTTCTTTGTTAGCCGTCAGGTTTTTGGACCAATACTTGAGCGTTAGAGCATAATGTTCGCGCAGTGATTCGACATCATGGACTTCGAAGCCTGTATTTTCCAATGTGTCGGTTGTGGTGCCGACAGGAATTAATTCGGAACCCGGGAAGATGTATTTGAGAAGGAACTTTCTTTCGGGGCGTATTTTTTTTGCTTGTCGTTTGGTTGCCTTTGCACGACGGGCAATCGCATGATTGAGCATCAAGCCTCGGTCACGTAACAACGAATTGATTTTGTTGAAATAGCGAGGGTAGTTGGCGGTTCCAATGTGTTCAGACATTCCGACGCTTGAAATCTTATCGTAGTTTCCTGTGTGGTCAGCATAGTCGCAGATTTCGACACTTACTTGATCGCTAAGACCCATCTCGTCGATCTTCTGCTGCGTGTAATCGTGTTGTTCCTGCGACAGAGTGATTCCATGCGATTTAACTCCGTAGTTCATGGCTGCGTGTCGGATCAAGCCACCCCACCCACATCCAATGTCTAGCATTTTGTCACCTGGCTGCAGACGCAGCTTTCGACAGATCAAATCCATCTTGTCGCGTTGGGCTTGTTCAAGTGAATTGTCCCACTCTTTAAAGTAGGCACAGGTGTAGACCATTTCATCACCGAGAAACAGTTTGTAAAAGTCATTGCTGACATCGTAGTGAAACTGGACATAGTCCGTGTTGTCACGTCTTGCTTCAACTCGCCCCACCATGTCGTCTGCGAATTGGTGATTGACGTCTGTTGCTTTGGTTCGCGCGAACAGGAACGGAACCGTCTTTCGTACCAGCATTAATTTACTGATTTCTTTCAGTCGTCGGCGATTCGTTTTTTCTGTTTGGAAGGCATCAGCGAACTCCATCAAGTCGCCACCTTCAAATGCGATGTGTCCTGTTGCATAGAGTCGCACCAGCGTTTCCAACGTCGGGCGACGCAGCATGCTGCCAATCACGCCAGGTCCGGACAACTCGAGGGTGTACTTACCGTCGGTGTTTTTTCCCATGGGAATCATGTCGCCGTTCCACAGTTTGACGGTAACATTCATGTCCAGTCGTTCTGCGACCTCGTTCAAGATTTCTTTCAGCGAATCAATTTGTGCGTCAGCTGAGAAAGGAAGTCCCATCCGTGGGTCTCCATGAGATTGGGGGTGTGATTAAATTTGGAATTGGACTGGCACGCAGTCATGGGTGGGCAATTCGTGGGGCTGAATTGCAACGGGAAATTAGCAGACTTTTGAAACTGGTGTTAGTTCAGTTTTCGTTGGTTTTTTCGGGTGGATTGGCGTTTTTTGTCACGGGTTTTTCCACCAAGACTGCCTTTTTACCCGGTCTGACACGACTGAGCATGAATGAGAGCAAAGGCGGTTGAGACACCCGCAGGCTGCAGCCACCCCAAAAAACGCCCAAAGGCCTCCTCTGTCGCGTCGGCTTGCCGAATCGTGGTTTCCAGTGGTGGCTCGCGAATGCCCCTGTCTCGATCTGGTCAGCGGAAGGTGTGATGTCTGGTTGTCTGCAGCGACCAAGTAATTGTCCGTGTGTCGTCGGCGTGGATTGCAATTATTCAATCGCTTGGTGTTGGATTTCAGCGGTTGTGTCTACTTTTCTAGCCAGTTTTGCTTGCCAGCAAGATTTGGGGTGTCGAAGCAAGACGAGCTATCGCTGCGGATTTCCTTTGATGAGCAAGCGGCACTCATTGCTTTCTGATATCAGCCTTCTGATATTAAACGGATCAATTTGGTTGCATTTTTAAGTAGAATACAGTCCGAGAGATCACGGTAGACAGAAAGACGCATTGCTCCGCTGATGTTGCTTCAGTGGATGATTGTTTCCTCAACTGATTGTTAAACTGTTGGCGTTGCTTCATCAGGTCGGGAACTCAAAACTGGTGAAAACGAGCTAGTGCGTGCAAAATCCACTGATGAGAGACATGTCCCAAACAGAGTCAGTTAATTTGGAAATGCTCAGGCGAAGAACCTATGCAGTCAGACGGGCCTCAAGCTTGTCTGCAGGTCTATCAACTTTCGGTGTGTCGCAGCGGACAACACTTTCTATCGTGCTGCTTCTATTATGCACACCCATTCCCAAGCTCTTTGCCGAGGTCGATTTTGTTCGTGGGGTGGCACCGATTCTGCAACGGCGTTGCTTGAGTTGTCATAACGACCAGGAAAGTAAAGGCGATTTCTCGCTGCAGACGGCTGAATCTGCCAACGAGGATGGTTATGTGGTCGCTGGTGATGCGATGGCGAGTCACTTGCTGGAAGTGATTTCGATTCGTGCCGGTAAAGCACGGATGCCAAAGAACTCTGATCCTCTGGAAGTTGAACAAGTCAAGCTGATCAAAAAATGGATCGACGAAGGAGCAAAATGGCCAACAGATTTTAAGCTCACGGAATCACGTGTATCCGATTTCAAATGGTGGTCGTATCAAGCGATTCGCAGACCGGTTGTTCCCAAGTTGGAAAGTGACTGGGTGCGCACGCCTATTGATGCCTACATCCTCAAGAAACTGAATGAAAAAGGTCTGACTGTTGCAGAGCAGGCAGATCGCCGAACGTTGATCAGGCGGGTGACCTACGATCTGATTGGTTTGCCGCCAACTCCGCAGCAGGTCCAGGAGTTTGTTGACGATTCCGATCCGCAGTCGTACGAGCGTCTTGTAAATCGCTTGCTCGAATCCAATCACTATGGGGAACGTTGGGCCAGGCATTGGTTGGATGTGGTGAAGTATGCCGACACATGTGGTTACGACAAGGATAAGTTGCGTCCGAATGCTTGGCCCTACCGCGACTACGTGATTCGCTCATTTAATGAAGACAAGCCATTCAGTCGTTTTGTTCAAGAACAGATCGCTGGTGATGTTCTCTATCCTGGTGATCCAGATGGGATTTTGGCCCTCGGGTTCATTGCTGCGGGGCCTTGGGACTTCATCGGACATGTTGAAGTGCCGGAATCCAAACTTGATGGCAAAGTTGCTCGCAACCTTGATCGAGATGACATGGTGTCAGGTGCTCTGAATACTTTTTGCAGCATCACGGTTCAGTGTGCGCGATGTCACAACCACAAATTTGATCCAATCACGCAGGATGAATATTACGGTCTGCAGTCAATCTTTGCCGCAGTTGATCGGGCTGAACGACCTTACGATCTGGATCCAGATGTTGAGAAACGCCGCGAGGCATTAAAAGTCGTGATTGCACGGCAGCAAAAGCAGTTGGATGCCATCACCTCTGAGATTGAACAGGCAGGTGGTGCGAAATTGTCTGAATTGCGTAAGGAAATCAAAGGCTTGGAAGAACGCGTCAGTTTCAAGAAGTCGGCTGAGTTTGGCTTTCACAGTTCCACGGTGAAAAGTGATGACTTGCAAAAGTGGGTTGAGATCGACCTGAAGGATTCAGTGGATGCTTCGCAGATCATCCTGCACGCATGCCATGATGAATTCGGAGGAATCGGAGCAGGCTTTGGTTTTCCGGTGCGGTATCAGGTAGCCGTGGAAGGTGAAGAAGGTGGGATGATAATTGTCCACGATCGTCTGCAGGCTGATGTTGCGAACCCTGGTTTGGAACCAGTCGTGATTGACTTGGGTAGCCGCAAGATTCGACGAGTTCGTGTAACCGCAACCAAGTTGGCGCATCGCAAAAACGATTATATTTTTGCACTTGCTGAAGTACGCGTTCTGGACGTTGAGGGCAGGAATTGGGCCAAAGATAAACCTGTCACGTCACTTGATTCGATTGAAGCACCTGTGCGATGGGCACGGCGGAACTTAACTGATGGAGAATGGCCGCGCTATCAAAATGCGGGCGCTGCCAAGGCATTCGAGATCGCCAAACGTGACTTGGTGAAATTGAAGCGTGAAATTGAGACTCCGCAACGAATGGGCGAACGTGCATCTGCGACCAAGAAACTGACTGCAGCAAGATCCGAATTGGCGAAACTGCCCACCGGAAAAATGGTCTATGCAGCAGCCACTCACTTCAAGTCGCAGGGCAATTTTCATGCAACGGAAGGCAAGTTGCGGCCTGTGCATGTTTTGCACCGTGGCGAGATCAGTCAGCAACGCGGCGTCGCGTCTCCAGGCATGTTGCCGCTGGGGCAAGGTTTGTCATGGCAAATTGACGCCACCACTACGGAAGGGGAACGCAGAGCGATCTTGGCTAACTGGTTAACGGATGAACGTCATCCTTTGGTTTGGAGATCGATTGTCAATCGAATGTGGCAATATCATTTTGGTCGAGGCATTGTGGCAACGCCAAATGATTTTGGCCGAATGGGTGCGGCACCCACACACCCAGAGTTGCTCGACTGGCTGGCGGTCGAGTTTCGTGACGGCGGCGATTGGTTAAAGGCCCAGTCAATGAAAGATCTGCACCGGTTGATTGTCACCAGCAGTGTTTATCGTCAGAGTTCTGCTGGGCCAAGTTCTAACGCTCTAGTCGATGGAAGCAATCAATATCTCTGGCGTATGGCTCGTCGAAGATTGGAGGCCGAGGAAATTCGTGACTCAATCTTGCACGTCAGTGGTTCCATGGATCACACCATGGGTGGTCCCGGATTCTATTTGTTCAAGCTCGAACGAACGACACATTCTCCGCATTATGAATATCATAAATTTGATCCAAACGATACCAAGTCGCATCGTCGTAGCATTTACCGTTTCATCGTCAGGTCACAACCTGATCCATGGATGACAACACTCGATTGTGCCGATTCGTCACAAAGTACGCCAAAGCGTAATGAAACTCTCACGTCATTGCAGGCGCTATCGCTTTTGAATAGCCGTTTCAATCTTGTGATGGCCGAGAAATTTGCAGCACGGGTTGCAAACGAACATGACTCACTGCAGCA
>CAXGRW010000125.1:0-10467 GCA_964012125.1 uncultured Rhodopirellula sp. | reverse complement strand
AGTGTCCGTAATGCCCCAGTGTCCGTAATGCCCCAGTGTCCGTAATGCCCCAGTGCCCAAAATCACGAATTTCGGTTATCCGCAATCGGCACATCAAAACCCTCAATGACATTCTCACGCAATTTCAAACGTTCCACTGATGCGCCAATTCGAATTCCCCGTCGCTTCGCGGAGGCCCGTGTCTCACGAATGGTGTTTTTAGCCACCAGCGTATCCTTGGTGTTACCCAGAATATCGATCGCAATACCACTCTCTTCGCCGCTATCGATGATTCGGTTGTTCAACAACACGTTGCGATTGGCCCAAAAATCCTGCCCACGCGAATCATCGCGAAACAGCACGCCAACCTTTCCGCTTCGAGTGATATCATTGTCTCGCATCACGTTGTCAGTGTCGTTGTGGCCGATCGACATCCCCTGCGACCGGTTCCCATGCATCTGATTCTGTTCTGCGAGTCCGTGTTTGACACCCCAGCACCAGAACAAACCGATGTTGTTATTTTCAAGCAGGTTCCCCCGCATGATCGGTCTCTGCGAACCTGAACCAGGATGCAAACCATTTCCTTGGTTGCCGTGGACATGACACTTTTCAACATGAACATCATGGCAAATCTGGAAACTGATACCATCACCGTTGTAATTGCGTGATTCGACATTACGAATTTGGAATCGTTTGCAATCCTGCAGAAAGATGTTCCCTCCATGATTGCCATTCAGGTTGGCGTTATTCGCAAGATTCCCATCAAGGCAAAGATTCTCGATAAGAACATCAGAACAATTTTCGCTGGTCAAAAGCGGAAACAGTGACGTACATGTTGGTGCTTCGCTCATCCACAAGTTCTTTCGCAGTCCCTCGTTCAATTTGAATCGGTTGCCAGCACGAGCGACAAGTGTTCGCTTGATGACTTGGACACCACTGTGGTGCGGATTTTTTCCGACGAGAGTTACTCCATCCCCAATTCGAAAGTCAGCCGCCCCTGCCAAAGTGATTTCCTGATCGTACCAATCAGAATCTGCAGCCAACGCTACCTTTCGCGATGGAATTTTTGTCAGAACAGTTTCCGCTCCACATCCTTCCAGATGGATTCCCGAAGGCAGATGGATTGAATTTCGAAGCCGATAAACTCCCGGACCGATTTTCACGGTGCCACTTCCCAGTCGCGCGACATAATCCACAGCGGCTTGGATAGCCTTGTCATCTTGACCGACAACATCTCCTTTTTTCTGCCCGACAGTGATGGTCAATCTTTCAGACCAATCAACACGCTCACGATCATCGCCATCAACCGCTCGACTACCCGCCGAATCATGTTGGGGGACCACCGCCTCAAGTCGCTTACCACCGGCAAGGAAACTGGCACCAAGACAGGCAAGCATATTTCTTCTGGAAACTGACATCATCGAAATCATCCCAACAGAGCCAAAAAACAGAACAGAAATTTCTGCGTAACTGACAGCGAATCATCACGAACACGCGTCAGTTTACCTTTCCCACGACCCGCCGGGGCAAGGCGTACAACCGAGCGTGGCAATGTGTAAATCGTCATAAAATGCACCTCTCTGCGAACTGCCGAAAAGCCCGTTGCATGGATAATTTACCAACGCAAATTCAATATCTCTTGAGTTACAATACAGGCCCGCCTGTGCCAACGGAATCAAGTCAATTCCTCGAAGCACAAGTCCTACCAAGACCTTTCCTGACAGATCAAAGCAAAATGCACGGATCACTCCCCCGCGTTGCCAGACGATGCGTATGGACCATCAGCACTGCATGCTTAGTTCTGTTTTCAGCGGTAAATCGGCTTTCGGCTCAGCAGTCACCCACCACGCAACCTGACAATGCAACGACTGGACAGTCCTTCGCAAAAGTTGCATTACCCTTTCTCAAACGTCACTGCTATCGCTGTCACAACGAGTTGAAACGTGAATCTGGAATCCGGGTGGACCAACTTGGTGGCGAACTTCCCGAAGCATCTTTAAAACTTTGGGAGGAGATCTCAGAACAGATTGAGATTTCCGAAATGCCGCCCGAAGAGGAAACACAGCCCACCGCTAAACAACGCAAAGCCATGATCCGTTGGATCCGCAATGCGTTGCACGAAGTTCGTACAAGAACACGACCTGTCAATGGTTCTGTCCGACGCCTAACAGTCCAACAGTACAAAAATGCGTTACATGAACTTCTTGGCCTGGAAGAAGATTTTGCTGCGACCTTACCTACCGACGGAGTATCTCAAGATGGCTTCACCAATGACGCGGAAACCCTGCTGACCTCACCGTTACAGGTGGAAGCATGGTTCAACATCGCGGAAAAAGCTGTCGACGCCTGTTTGGTAGATGAATCATCACAACCGTCGATCCAGAACTTCCGTATGGACCTCGGCAAGTCGATTAATCCAGAACCCTTTGGTGAACCCTTGATCTTGGGAGCCAACAGTCGCTTGTTGCCAAATCAGGATTTCAAAATCACCGAACTGGATGCTGACAAACCATTTCCATTCACCCCATTTCGCATGCAAACGAAATATCGGTTTAACGAGGGTTACCAAGGCAATGGCACCGTGCGAGGTTGGCGGGATTACGACAGCATCTATCATGCGGTGTTCGCATGCATGAGAGGCGACGGTGGCTACCCCAAAGGCAATCCCTATCGCAGTGTCAAAAACGGGCTGCTGTTAAGACCAGCAATTCCAACCAGTGAGATTTTTCGCGAATCGAGCACATATGGTCCCAAAGCAAACTTCAAAATCGCGTTACGCGAACTGCCTGAACATGGCAGATTTAGAATCCGCATCAAAGCGGCAAAATACAAGGACGGCCTGTTACTCACCGGTCGCGGGTATCAACCAGCCGCCCCGCCAAGAGACGACTCGGAGCATCTAAGCCAAATCGAATACACCCCCAGCAAACACGATTCGATTCTGAAAATTGATGAGTCAGGTATCTATCAAATTGATGTCCACCCAAAGCCGCATGGGGAAAAGATTGATATGGAACCTGATGACACCAGACTTTCCGACGGTCTGATTGGACGCTGGTCATTCGACGGTGATTCCCCGGGGACATCTACAGCAGGCAATCTCATTGGCAAATTGACCGGCAACGCCAAAACGGCGGAATCGCCGATCGGGAAACACAGTCAAGCGATCAACCTGAACGGCTCGGATGATTCAGTCGTTGTAACGCGAGATGATTCGATGAATGTCGGTAAAGGGAACTTCACGGTCTCCGCATGGATCAGGCCCACCCAACTGAGACAGGGCGGGATCGTCTGCCTGGGTCGGTATAGTTTGACCCACGGATGGTACTTCGACATGCCCAACAAACAAGGCGTGCTGCGTATCGAAACAGTTTCTCCTGACAACAAAAGCAACGGAACCGTGGCTTCACGCCCCGGCGTCATTCGAGTCAATCAATGGCAACACGTCGCAGCCGTGGTGCGACGTGGAGAAAATCAAACCCACCTTTACGTGAATGGCTATCTGGTGGCATCAGGTACCATCGCGGCGACCAATCTTGACAACCCCTCGGTCGACCTACACTTGGGACGCATTCAAGATGCTCAGCTATTCAAGGGGCAAATCGACGAAGTACGGCTCTATCGACGTGCATTGGAACCTGCCGAATTGCAGGCGTTGATGGAACCAGGTCGACGATTCACGAAACCACCACCACTCAGAGGCCCTCAAAAACTTGAGTTAACGCTGGACGATCGAGTGTTCAGCTCAAAACTTAAAAAGGGTGAGTCTGCATTCTTGGCAGTTCGGATTCCAGCTGGAGACCACCAGCTCAAAGTCAACGCCGGGAATGAAACTGATCAAATAGATCGAATTGTCCTGACCCGACAGGCCCAAGAAAACCGCTTGGCGCAGGAGTTCATCAAATTTGAGGCCCGGAATCCAAATATTGGCGTTTACATGGGGCTAAGGAGGGACTGCGGGCACACTTGCCTTCCGGTAGCTCAGCCTCAGCCTGTTGCCAACACCGATTTGCAGAGCTACGTATTCGAGGGCTCGATCAATAATTATCCGAGACCATTTGTTGAAAAAGGCAATGATAATTATTTGGCGGGTGTACGTGAAATCACCGTCCGGAGCGAGTACACCGATGGACGGGACATGCCGCGACTTCTTTTAGAATCTGTTGAATTTGAAGGTCCGCTATACAAGTCTTGGCCACCCGCATCACATCAAAGAATTTTCATTCCAAGTGAAAGTCGGGCAAACCCCAATGTCTACGCAACTGAGATCATTAAGACATTTGCCAGCCGCGCTTTCCGAAGACCGGTAACGAATGATGAGCTGCAACGACTGACAAAAACGTGGAAGACGTTTTATGAATTACACCACGACTTCCAACACAGCATCAGGGAAACACTGGTCGTCATTTTAACCTCCCCAGCATTCTTATTCATCGTTGAACAGAGTGACGGGCCACAACCAGAAACCTTGGATGCACTTGAACTCGCGTCAAAGCTTTCCTTTTTTCTTTGGAATGGCCCGCCTGATGAACACCTCATGCACTCAGCCCAATCAGGAAGTCTCCAACGCAACCTCAATGACGAAGTCGTTCGGATGGTACGGGATGAGCGTTTCGCAAATTTTGCAAATCAGTTTGCAGGGCAGTGGCTAAGCATCGACAAGTTTGATGTGGTGGAAACCAATCGCAAGCAATATCCGCGACTCACAGCAACAGTAAAGCGGCAGATCCGTCAGGAACCTGCGAGATTTCTTGAACACCTATTTCAGGAAAATCTTCCGGCTAGCAACCTCATACGTTCCGACTTTGTGATTGCCAATGAGATCACCGCGACTTACTACGGACTTGGTGAACAATCAGAGAGCGGATTCGAATTTCTGCCGATTACACATCAGCAACAGCACTTGGGCGGCATCCTATCTCAGGCTGCAGTCCTGGCCGGATTATCCGATGGCAAAGAAGCCAATCCTGTCAAACGCGGTGCATGGTTTGCGAGAAAGATCATTGCCGAACCGCCAGCTGATCCACCACCCAATGTTCCAGAATTGAAAGACGTAAGTGGACTCAGTCTAAGGGAACGCCTAGAGCAACATCGCAACGTCAAAGGCTGCGTGAAATGCCACGAAGGAATCGACCCTTGGGGACTCGCATTTGAGCAATACGATGCAGGAGGTCTGTTTTTGAATGATAGTGTCGATGCCACGTCAGAACTGCCCGCCACGTCAGAACTGCCCGATGGACACACCGTTCACAACTTGAACGATTTACGCAACCACCTTCTCAAAAACCGAATGGATAGCGTTGCCTACAGTCTTGCCCGGCACCTATCAATCTATGCCATAGGCCGTAGCTTGACCTACAATGAGGATCGCGTCCTGAAGCAGCAGTGTTTAGAATTGGCCGCGAAGGACTACCGAATGCTGGATATCATACAGTTTGTCGTCACGAGTGATCTGTTTCTCAAGAAGTGACGATTGCCTTACTAACGCCGCAGCTCACCAATCCCTGACATCAACGCAATGCTCCACTCAGCCAAACTCAAACGACGTTCCGTGCTGCAGGGAATTGCCGGCGCTGCACTGGCCCTGCCCCCTCTCGAAGCAATGGGCAGCGACATCACCGACGAATCGCCAAAACGCTTCTGCGCCACCTACACTGCCAACGGTATGTCATTGCCCAAGACGGAACACGGGATAGATCAGTGGAGTTGGTTTCCGACAAAAGAAAAATCCGGCGAATTTGTTTTCGGTGAGTCAACACTCCCTCTCGAGGCGTTTCGTAAACATCTCAGTTTTGTGGGTGGCCTTTACCATGAAAATGGAGTCAAGGCTGATCCCCACACTTGCTCGGACATGTGGCTAACAGGCGCACCACTGCATGACTCAACCCGAGAGACCTACAACACCGTCGGACTTGATCAAGTCATTGCGCAGCACACTAAACAACATTGCCGCCAACCCTCGCTGGTATTGTCGATTGACGCAGGCGTAGGGTTCTTGTCGCGCACAGGCACAATTTCCTACGACCTGCAAGGACGCCCCATTCCAGCAGAGAACAATCCGCGTCGGGTTTTTGATCGATTATTCCGAGTTGATCAGAATTCAATGCATGCACAACGCGAAAAATTGCGGGCGAAAATCAAACTCGTCGACGCTGTGCTTGAGAGTTCAAAAAAATTCAATCAGCAACTCGGAACTGCGGACCGTCGAAAGATGGACCAGTATCTTGCCTCACTGAATGAAATCGAATCGCGTCTGATCGCGTCTGAAAAGTGGATCGATGTCCCTGTAAAGACTCAGGATCACTCCCATCTGAATCTTGACGTCAAGAAAGAAGATGACCCTCGCGAGTATTACCGAAACATGTTCGACTTGATCGCACTTGCATTCGACGCTGATATCACTCGCAGTGTTGCCTTCATGCTGAATCGTGAAGACGGAATGGGCATCAGTGACACGTTCCCACTAAAGCTCGGGTTGAGCAAGACCCATCACCAGCTCTCTCATGCCGGTGATAAAGCCGGACAAATGGATTTTGCAAAATACGATCTGTTCCTTAGTGAGCAAATCGCTGAATTTTTGCGTCGTCTGCAACAGTACAAAGATCTCGATGGCACGCTGCTAGACAATACGGTGGTGCTTTACGGTAGTGGTGCAAGCACCACGCACTGGTCAAAAAACTTGCCCACCTTGGTTGCGGGGGGATCCAACATGGGCCTGAAACACGGTCAATACTGGCGACAAGGTGAAACCCGCATGTCCAACTTGTATCTTAGTATCCTTCGCTCGATGGGCATTCAGACAGATTCCTTTGCTGACAGCACTGGAGTTCTGGAAAACTCGATCTTTAACGCAGTCTGAGATTGCGGATCCATGGTTTGCGTTGAGGCAGTGTCCTAACGCCCTTCCACAGCAACAGCTCTCTTTACATTATCCCACAGCCGTCACAGCCATTGCCATGCCCCCATTCAAAAGCCTCACCTGCCTGATACTACTTGGCCTTGCATCTACCCAATTCACATCGGCCAGCCATGCAGACTGGCCCAGTTGGCGTGGAGCGGATGATTCTGGCAGCATCACCGAAGGCGACTACCCCGGCGAAATTAGTGACCAGACCATCAGGTGGAAAACACCCTTGCCCGGCAAGGGATGCTCAACACCAATCGTGGTAGACGAAACCATCTACCTGACTGCTCCAAAAGATGGAAATGATTCCCTGCTGGCAATTGACTGGGATGGCAAGATCAAGTGGACGACCTCCTTTGGCTCTGAGGTCAAAGGCAAACACCGAAACGGTTCGGGAAGCAATGCATCGCCAGTCAGTGACGGTGACGCTATCTATGTCTACTTCAAAAGCGGAACATTCGCAGCAGTGGAAGCCGATGGTAAGATCCGTTGGCAAACCAACATTGTTGAACGGTTTGGCAAAGACACCTTGTTCTGGGACCACGGAACCTCGCCCGTTTTAACCGATGAACACGCGGTCCTGGCTCGAATGCACAACGGTGAATCGTGGCTGGCTGGCTTTGACAAAAAGACCGGTGAACTTGCATGGAAAGTTGCTCGCAACTACGAGACCCCCGTGGAGTGCGATCATGGCTATACGTCACCCTTGGTAATTCAGCATGATGGCAAACAGGCATTGCTGGTTTGGGGTGCCGAGCATGTGACCATTCATGATGCTACCGATGGAACTACTCTTTGGTCCTGCGGCGGCTTCAATCCAGACTCCAAAAAGCTGTGGCCAGCAATCGCGATGCCTGTCATCGTTGATGATGTAGCGGTAATTGCCTTTGGTAGAAACGATCGTAAATTACCACTGATGTTTGGCGTTCGACTCGACGGCAGCGGTGACGTGACAGAAAGTAATCATCTCTGGCAACGAGACGACATTTCAACGTTTGTGCCAAGTCCCGTTGCCTACCAAGGTCGGGTCTACATGGTTCGCGACCGTGGCGAAGTGGAGTGCATCGACCCAAGTACCGGAAAAACGGTCTGGAGTGACACACTTCCCAAAGGGCGCAGTTCCTACTACGCCTCACCAATGATCGCCAATGGCATCCTGTATGCACCGCGCGAAGACGGGGCGTTGTTCATTGCGAGCGTCAAAGATGACAAATTCCAATTGATCTCAGAAAACGAACTGGATGAACCGGTGATCGGATCACCTGTGCCTGAACAGGGCAACGTGTTCATTCGTGGTGAAAAACACCTGTACTGCATCCAGTCGGCTCCGGCCAAGTAACAGGCACAGAATCCATCGATCAGCTAATGACAGACCCCAGAAGTAACCGCAGCCCAAACCAGCTCCGACTTGCCCTGTGAGCTGTTTGGTGTGCAATTCAGGAAAGCTGAAATGATGCACCGCTGAAATGATGCACCACGTTGCTGAGACTCTCAACAAACTCAGCATGCAACCCGCGGCTTTCATATGTGGCCAACTGCCTGCGTGCTGTATACTACAGAGCCCTGCCCCATGGCTGCATTTCATTCGAATGATTCGAATCCGCCACAGCCGTCCCTACCACGCCGAAAAACTGCTTTGTTTTTTTCCTACCTCCGGTTCGAAACAATCTTGCAATGCATTGCGATAGCATGCATGACAACCGCAGGCTTTCCTTTCGCACACGCTGCAGAAGCAACGTCATCTACTGCCTCGGATCCTAAGTCAGACTTCAAACGCGATGTCCTGCCAGTATTGAAAAAGCACTGCTTTGATTGCCACGGACAGAAGGATTCAAAGGGGGGGGTGCGTTTGGAAGGTTTATCGCAGGACATGACTACTGATCGTAAAGCAGTCGAGGTCTGGCATGAGGTCCTGAACGTCGTCTCGGCAGGTGAGATGCCGCCCGAAGATGCCTCTGTCATGACAGCAGACGAGACACGCAAATTAACACAATGGGTCTCAAGTAACATTCAGCAAGCAATTGAGTCGCGACAACAAACCGACGGACGCGTGATCCTGCGAAAAATGAATCGCCAGGAATACCAAAACACGATGACTGATTTGTTGGGGGTGGAAATGGACTATGCACAGGACCTACCTCCTGACGCTGTTTCATCTGATGGTTTCAACAATGATGGCCAATCACTTCGCATGTCAGCGTTCCAACTTGAATGCTATCTCGGAACATCGCGGCGGGCGATGGACCGCATACTGAAATCAGGTGAAGCACCGAAAGTCTTTCGACACGAATTTTCAGAAAGCCGAAACGACAAATGGATCAGCACAGCTTTGAAATCGAATCGACTCGGACGTCAGCAGGAATTCCTTGCCAAGATGAAAGAGTATCCTGAACAAGGCGAATTTGTTGTGACGGTGAAGATCACGGCAGAACTAATCCCCGATGGAGGTCTTCCGCTACTCGAAGTCTCTGTCGGATACTGCCCTGACACCCAAATATTGGTCCGAGAATTTGAACCGGTTGAGGTGTCACAAGCGGACGAGCAAGTATTCGAATTCCGCGGGCAGCTGGAAGACTTTCCATTACCAGTCCGTGGACAAGGTAAGTATCCAGGATTGGTTGTACGCGTCCGCAATGTCTATGACGATGGCAGCGAATTGCCCAAGGAACAAAAGGATGAGCAGAAAAAGAAGTTCTATCCTGATGAACCCCATTTGCCCAAACTGCTAATTCAATCTGTTCAGTTTGACGGTCCGGTGTTTGAGCAATGGCCACCTGCAAGCCATCGAAAGATCCTTTTTGAATCGCCATTACAAAATGTCGACGACGCGGCATATGTACGCGAAATCCTGTCGAGGTTTATGACAAGAGCTTTCCGCCGCCCAGTCAGCAATAACGAAATCCAGCGTTTCGCCGATCACTACGATTTCATTCGCCCTGACTTTCCAACGCAAGTGGAAGCGTTGCGAGAAACTCTGGCATTAGTACTAATCCAACCTGAATTCCTGTATCTCGTCGAACCTGCCAGCGATACCAAAAGACCCGTCGATGGCTGGGAACTAGCATCACGGCTCTCTTATTTTCTTTGGAGCACGATGCCAGACACTCGACTGTTGGAATTGGCAGCCAACGGCAGACTACTGAAGGATGATGTACTTTCATCAGAGGTTGAACGGATGCTGTCTGATCAACGTGCCTCAAGATTCACCAATCAATTCACGGATCAATGGCTTCAATTGGACAGAATGGGAAGCATCGCCGTGGATGCCCAACGGTATCCTGACTTTGACGAGTCACTGAAGCGAGCATTCCGTGGGCAAACACACGCCCTGTTTGGCAGAATCCTGCAGGAGAACGAGAGTGTCTTGCAATTCATCGATGCTGATTTCGTGATGTTGAACGAACGTTTGGCACGTCATTACGGGATACCGGGCGTGATTGGTTCCAGCATGCGACCGGTCAAACATCTGCCAGAACATCATCGCGGTGGACTACTGACACAGGGCAGTATTCTGTTGGCGAACTCAACCGGATCGGAATCCCATCCGATTCGCCGAGCTGTTTGGATTCGAGACCGTCTGCTCA
>CAXGRW010000124.1:0-10476 GCA_964012125.1 uncultured Rhodopirellula sp. | reverse complement strand
ATTTCACATAGTTCCTGTCCATCGAGAGCAATGGAGATGGTCTGATCGGGATAGCCATATCGCTGAGCGGCATCAAACTCGATGGCATAATTGGCCCCACCAGTCATGCTAGCGATTAATTGACTAAGTTCCCCTGTCTCCTGAACGAAAGCGACTTGTTTGCCTTGTGGGGCATCGGGATTCCCCGATGTGAAGCCACTATTGTTTGCTGAAACACCGGTCAATCCGTTGAAATCCCAAGCGGTTCCGGTCGGGTTGTACACATAGGTATCCGTTGATGGCGATTCAAAATAGCCGTCCTGTACAAGTTGGGTGCCTGCTGTCCAGTAGTCCCTGATTTCGCCACTTGAACCGTAGTAGTCCGCAGGCGTGTTAACAATGTAGGCAGAATTAGGAGTACTGATGGAGACCGTTTGGGCATTGATTGGCGCGATCTGGACCAACGCACCTTTGTCGTTAGTGATTTGCACCGATCCTGCAGTGTTGACAATGGTGTCGTTGACTGCGATCGCGGGCCCCGAAGTCGAGTCGCCGACAGGTTGCCCGTAGGATTGCAACACAACGATCGATGGGACACCATCATCCTCAGTGAATGTCATGTCACTGGGCATGGCCGCACCACCGATGATTGTCACCTTCCCCATGTTCAGCGTGTTCGCAATTCCAACTCCGTCAAGTAAAAGATAAGCATCACTTTGATTGGTGATCGATATATTTGGCAAACTCGCCGTGACATTTGCGCTACCTTGCAGTTGTGTTGCGTGGAGAACCACTTGGCCACCCACCGCCGCCAAGTCGGTAAGAGTAATTGCGGGGACCTCTTGCGTTGAAATCGATGATTCCAAAATGGCTTTCGACGTTTCGTCCACGCCGTCAAGCAACTGAGTTGCATCGTATGACGCGTCGTAACTGACCTTGAAGGGCAAAAACGCGCCCGGTTCTGTGAACGCTATGTCGATTTCCGGAGATGATGGGTCTGCTGCTGAAAAAAGCTGAGCTGTAGTAATGGTGGCTTGATCACTTGAAATTGATTGATCGAGCGAACCATTGACGCTTATTTTTTGGCCCGCAGCGGGGATCTCGATCGTAAGTTGGTTCGTATTTCCAGCGGTCACGTCGCCGTCGATTGTGACCTTGTTGTTTTCGGTCAAACCATCGCTTCCCTGATGAACATGACCTTTGGCTCCGTCCATGTTGGCGAAGGTATACCACGACGCATTGTTGATTCCGGGAACGGTACCAAGTTCGACGTCTGCGTGACTGATGATCGAAGTGTCCGAATCAATGATTACGGAGTTATTGACCGTTGCACTGGCGTCCGCGGTGGTGGTGGGAATCTCCAGCAGTCCAGCGCAGCGGGCTGTAACGACCGCGTAGACATCCATCAGACTGCCCTGCTGTTCAACCGGGTCGTAACCCGCGGTGACAACGATATCTCGGCCGGCATACAGCTTTGTGTCGCTATTGATCACCACCGTTTGCGTTGAGTTCATTTTGTTGCTGGAATCACTGTTGCTTCCGCCAGCCAACCCAAACGTGTAGGAGTCTGCATTGCTGGTGGTCGCACTGTAACTTCGAGTGCCGATGCCAATTTCGCCCTCGGGTGCGATCATCTCGACATCCGATCCAAGAGTGATGGTGTTATTCAAGGTGGAATCCAATATCGACTGGACTCCCGCGCCGTTGATGGCGCCCCCGGTCCCCAAGTGAGTTAATTGGGTCGATTCCCAGTCGTTGGTGGATCTGACCTGAATATTTCCCTTGTCCGTGGCTTGGATCGACACGTGATCATTCAGTTCGATGGTTGAGCTGCCATTTGTCTTGGAATTGGCAGTACCGCCAAATCCCGAAATCCCGCCACCGGCACCAACTCGAGCCATGAAACCAGCCGCATTCTTGCTGTTGCCATCACCAATTCCGAGCAATGTATTGGATGCTGAGATATCAACTGTCCCCGAAGCTTGTATGGTCGTGTCCGACTCGGTCGCGCCGGCAGTGCCGATACTCAGTTTCAAGGACGGCTCGGAGGTGTTGTACGATCTGGCAGCGGAGCCCCCGATCGCAGTGGCATAAACAGAATTTGCATTCGTGGAATAGATTGTCTCAATGCTGCCCGAAATGGTGGTTGACCCAGATGAGGTCAATTCCATCCTCTCAACGGTCAGTCCGGCGTTAGGGGAATTCGTGCTCGTCGCTTTGGCGGCGTCTCCCCCAACCAACGATCCAGATCCCGATTTTGACTTCGTGTTGTTTCGATTGACCGCGTTGATATCAAATGTCGCCGTTCCCTTCACGTCGAGCTTAACGTCCGACACCTGCAAAGAAATACTGGGCTGAACATCGCTGTTCACTTTGAAGAATCCAACGCCCATCAGCGACGCGCTAATGTCTTCACCCTCCCCGCCGGAGCCACTGGTCTGTGCCGTTGCAGTGTTAGTCGAACTGGATGACACGACTAGATTCCCATCAATATTCCATTGCTGATTCTGACCTTGGAAAATTGTGGTTACCGACTCGGAAACGCTAACATTGTGATTCTCACCCGTGCCGGCTAAGCCACCGACTGTTACCGACATTCCTTCGGAAACAACACCTTGGTCAGTGGACGCAATCACACTAAGATCATGCACCTCAATATTTCCAGCGGTATTGAGGCTTGCCGCTGTCGATCCAGCACGCTTGGTATCGGAGTTGAAGACACCGACCGAGCCGAGTCCTGCCGAGCCACCGAAAATTTCCGCCAACAATTCTTCATTACTCTCGGCCTGGATTTTCAAGTCACCAGGGGCGTGCCCCGTTATCGCTGCTACGGTGGAACCATCTCCAAGGGATGCAGCGACTTCTGCATTGCTGGTGATGTTTGACTTACCACCTGCGCCCGACGCACCAATACTGATCGAAAGTGAAGTGGCAACCGCATCGGTTTTCAGGTGTACCGTATCCGTTGCACTGATTTCGATCGGTGCACCCGAGGCACTGGTGCCACCTGTTTCAATTGCCGAGTTCTGGATTTCTGCAACAATCTGATCATTGTTGACAAGCTCAGCAAGTGAAATCCCGATGGACGCACCAAACCAGCCGAGAGATGCTGCCGCTGTTCCAACGGTAATATCATTGCTACCTGAATCGGCTGCAGTGACGCTCAAGCCATTGGCGCCGCCGACCGTCAAATCGGAAACTCCATTGACTGCGGATTTGATAACATTATTGGTGGTGATTGTCGAAGACGCACCCGAGCCAGCCCCCGCCGCGCTGGCAAAATCAGGCGCGATGGCAACACTGACTGCAACGGCAATCGCAGTATTCAAAATTTCCTGATCACAGACTGCCGCGATGGTTATCTTTCCCCCAGCACTAACACTCGAACCGTCGGTTGTTACCGAGCTGTCGACGAGAGTGCCATCAGTGAGGGGTTGCTCTCCAATCCAAGCCAGCACCAAATTGCCGATCGTCACTTTGTTAGTAACCGCGCTAGGGGCAAGCGAGACGCTGGCTCCGCTTCCATAAGCAACCTGCAAGCTGCCTGCGCCACTACCTGTCGTCATACTTGATTGATCATCTGCTTGAACGGTGAGCGTTTCTGTGATATCGACATCACTGTCCGAGATACCGGCCAGTACCGCATCGGATTGATCAGTTTGCAAGAAAGCGCCAGAAAAACCAAAGGCAGCGCCGAACATCGATGTGGAAACAGCAACGGAAACAGCAACGCCGAAAGCAATGTTGTCAATTTCTGGTTGATGGGAGGCAACGAGTTCCAGACTTTCTGCGACGACAGAAGAATTATCAGCGATCGTCGCGCTGGTCTCGTTCGATGAATTGAACGAGTTGTCTGCACCACCAACCGCAATATCAACGGACGACCCAGTCAACGTAACGCTCTCAGAAACCGACGCGCCTCCGGCATCCGTGGACACGCTCAGCTGGTTTGTTGCCAAAACCTCAACCGTCGACGTCGATTCACTGACGGAAGTTTCTTGATTGATACTTGAGTTCGTTGTAACTGTTGCCTGAGTATCGATGCTCAAGTCGGTGACGACGACCGCGCCATTGACGACGACTCCAACTGAAAATTCACTGTCTGCAGAATTCTCGCCCTGTGCGCTTCCGGCAATTGCCAAAGCGTGAAGACTCAGTTCGCCAACTTGGGACTCGGCCAAATCTTGGTTAGGCACAACCGACGCAGTCTGCTCGCTCAGGGCCCCGGTGAAAGCCCGAACCGTCAGATCACCTACACGATTGACCGTGGAATTGGAAACTTGAGCGGACGTCGGGAGTGCTTTCCCGTCCGTATCTTGCGGGCCCAAGCGGGTCACCACAACCGCGGCTCCGACGCCAATCCCCAGCTGAGTCTCTTTCGTCGACAGCGGCTTGCCGAACTCAAGTGAGAAATAACCGGCGAACGAATCCAGATAGGGAGCCAATACCGCAACCACACTCATTGGATCGTCGGTGGTCGCATTTTCAATCGTGCTTCCAGTGATCTGTGCCGTTGTTCTCGGCGACACATAATTGGTAGCCCACATTCCGCCAATTTCGATGGCAAGCCCTGCAGGTACCGTTACATTTACGCCTGCGCTAAGGACACGGCTTGACGTAAAGTCCTCTGCCATGACATCAAACACACCTTCGCTCTGATTCAAGGTGCTATCAACAACTTCTGCCGTGGTCGTATTATCGACTTGATTCCAAACCGCGCTCATGCCGACGCCGACTGCTGTTTTCGCTTTTGGCCGATCACTGCGGCGATCGTAAGTGACAGCCGCCGTCCCGGCACCTCCCCAAATCTGATCAAGCTGCAGAGCACTCAGGCTGACTTCGCCCAGGTTTTCGCTCTGAATGACATCAGTGATCGAGGCCTGGGTTGTATTCTCGATTTCGTTGACCACCACGGAACCAGCGATTTGCAGATCTGAACCTTTCGGTGCTTGGACCTGCAGACCGGCCGCGCAGGTACCAATCCGCTTTTCATTGAGTGCTTGCAGATCAATGCCCAAGTACTCGATTGTCGCGTTTTCGAGCATAGCAGTGACATGAGTTTGATACTCTGCCACGGAAGCCGAGCCTGCAATTCCCGCCATAGCTCCCGCCTTGCCGCGTGCGATCGAAATCGTCGCTTGACCCCCAATCGGATTCACAATCGATTCGTTCTTCGCTGAAATCTCCAGCGTGCTCAGCTCAGTACCCTCACTTTCGATGCCCGAGACGGTGCCTGGACTGTTGAGATACGCCTGAGCTTGGTCATCGACAAAAGCGCCGGAAAAGTCACCTGAGATTCCAAGCCCCCACTTTCCGTCGACACTTGATGCTCCGCCAAGGTGGCTTTCCGCTGGAACCTTGTCTTCACCGTCTCCACCAATCGGAGAGTTACGGCTTGCCGAAATCACCCCAACCAGCGCCATTGGCATGATCGTTCCGTCCATGGACGCGTCGATCGTGAAGTTTCCGCCTGCCTGTTTTCGATTAGTCGACTTAGGCGTACCACCGGCAGTTCTCGATCCAACGCCGGCCGCAGCGTCTCGATTCAACTCGATCACCGAGGCACTGACACCAATTCCCTTGGTCGCACCCAGCATCACCGCACCACTGATCGCCCAGAGGTCGCTGCTGTCAGCCGCCTCTACCAACACTTCACCGATGGTGCCGCTGATCGGTATCAGTTCGATGGGAAGGTTCTCGGAATTGAGTTCGGCATACGTGAACTGGCCACGGTCCGCATCGTTTTCCTCATTCTCACCCATCAGCAGGTATGTAGTGCTAGCCTCGAATCCGAAGCCAGAACTGCTAGCAGCCGATTGGCTGATTTCAAGCAGTTCAGTGGCGGTTTCAGCCTGAACGGACAAACCGACTCCCTCTTCGCCACTACCATAAGTCACATTAGTGGAAGTGTTTTGAGGGGTATTGCGATCTGGATCGACGCCACCGAGCAAGGCTTGCGTTTGCTCCGAAATGATCACAAAGTTGGCAGAACCACCGAACGCGTTGCGGCTCGATTTTTTAAATGGCAGAACATTGTTTGCGAGATCCGCTGTGCCGAGAGTGAGCAAGTCCAAGCCGATGTACAGCTGCCCTGCGATGCCCCACTGCGTAATATCGCTGTTGGCTTCGATCGAGACGCCGCTGGCTTCCTCTAATTCACCAAGGTCAGCTGTTTGGAGCGTCGTTTCTGTGGCGGCGTCATACCAGGAAAAACCGGATGTACTCTGGTTAATCTGCGCCCCATCGGCAATCTGTGCCAGATTGCGATTGGTGATGTCCTCAACAATGACACTTCCGGTCAGGATCCAATTCAATCTTTTCGAGTCTTCGCTGCCGACACCTTTGATACCAACGTTGGTCGAAGTATTAAAGAACCAGGACTCAACCGCGTTGACAGTCGGATTCAATGCCAAACTTTTGATGATTCCATAAGCTTCATCCCAGCCACCGCCGCCAGCACCGGGAATCGAGTCGCGGCGGGGATAGGTAATCTCGGAAGCGACTTCGACCCCCTCGGTACCAGTCACCTCTGCATCTGATTCAATCACAGCTTGGCTGGAGTTGTTTAAAACTGCCACCACCGTCGCCACTGCGACCGCACTGCTTTCGCTGTGATCCACCGCCTTTCCTGGTCCGGCTGAGCTTCGTTTCGCCAAACCAGCATTCGCTGACGCGTGGATCTTTTCAGTGAGATCACTCTTTACCGCGACGTTACCTTCCGCCCCGATCGTGGCTGTGTTGCCAATGACTGATTGAACATCGTTCTTGACATCCAAGATCGACACACCGAACGTCGCGGAGAATTGATTCACTTTATTTTTGAGAGCCTCGGGAGTTCTCTCGCTTATCTCATTATCAATCGCGTTGGGACCTTCAGCTTTCTCCTTCGAAAACCACCTCGACTTGGCTGACTTGGCACCATCGGTGTAGTAGCCCAACATCGGGCGACCGCCGATCCCGGCGGAAGCAGTCACCGAGTCACCGGATTCCAACTCTGTATTGATCTCCAGCTCCAAAGCCTCGGGTACTGCCGTAAGCGATTCCTTCGCACCGGTCATGATCGTTGATGGACCGGTTGTCAGATCGAGCGAAGAGGAGAGCGCAAGCAGAATAGGAGGACTGGCCATCGCATCGGCGACACTGCCAGCCAAGCCCAAAATAAGCATGTCAGCATCCAAAGCTTGCGGATTGACCACAGCATAGTACGCCTGACCGTCAAGCAGCCCGAGACTCTGAAGATCCCAAGAATCATGGAACGTGAGGGCATCGCCAGTTTCGATCGGTTGCGCGAGCCCAATGATCACCCACGGTTCAGCTTGCGTCCCACGGCCAAACACCTCGACACTCACGCTTGATGAGGAGACACGCAACACATCGGTCAGCTCTCCAGCCGTCGCATCATAAGCAATCGGATTTGATTCGATTGTCTGACCATCCACCGAAAACGTCAGCGTGAACGTGCCGCCGTCTGCATCGGTCGTCACCACGTTGGCGGCATACGATGTAGAACGATAGAACAGGTTCGTTTGTGTGGTCTCCTTCAGCAGGCTATCACTGTTCACTTCCAACTGATCCGCATTCATCCCGCTGATCAGCCAAGGTGACTGAATCGAACCACTGCCATTCACTTCCACCAAGATCCCACTCGAGGTACCGATCTTCTCGGCAACTGTCGATGCGTCAGCATTCCAGGCGATGGGATCTGTCGTGGACGTAGCCCCCGTTTTTGGATTCGTGATGGTCAGTGTAAATGTTCCACTGTCGGCAAACGAAAACATCTGCGTCGCCCCGGCATCTACCGAACTGAATGTCACGCTGCCGTTATCGAGCGCCGCACCATCAGCTGAAACCACAGGTGCATCGTCGGACAGCAGCAAAGTCAGCGTGTTTTCATCGACGTTGGCTCCAGTCAGGGTGAATGAATCACTGTTCATCTGGAATGTTTGACCAATCCAAAACGCGACTTGCAGGTCACTGGTCATCTGGACTGTCGCTTGCTGCTGAAACCGGTTGACCAACGCAGTGCTATCAACCGTAACCTCTGAGGGAAGTAGTCCTTGAATTCGCCACGGTGAAATTGCGTTCCCCATCCCACTGACAGAGACCGTCAAATCCGAGAGTGCATTGAGTGCGGTGGCAACTTGATTGGGGGTCGCATTCCAAGCCAGCGGCGTCGTCGAAAAAGATTGTCTGGCGGTCTCAAGAGAAACAGACGCTGCCGAACCTCCGTCGCTGAGTCCGCTCGAATCGACTGTGATGGTGTTGTCACCCATCCCCGCAATCAACCAAGGCGATTGCGATGTCCCAGCCCCACTGACTGACACCGTGCCACCAGAATTATGCAACTTATTGATTGCTGCAGCTACTTCATCCGGCGATGCATCCCAGTCGATCAGGTCGGTCGTTTCTGCAGCGCCCTGTGAATCGATGACGGTCAACGTGAACGTTCCCGAATCAGCCGTGATTCGCAGCTCGAACTCGCCCGGGATACTGATGGCAGGATCTGTGTAGGTCAAGGTAAACGTTCCGGACACAGCATCCGAGTTCAACACAGTCCCCATCTCTGCCTGCTGCAGCGTTACCGCAGCGGCCGTTCCTCCCTCACTGAGCTGGCTTGAATCAATCGTGATGTCGTTATCACTCAGGCCTTCGATCAACCAAGGTGACTGTGCTGTTCCAAACCCGCTGACCGCGACCGAGACACCGGGAAGC
Organism: uncultured Rhodopirellula sp.; assembly: GCA_964012125.1. Lineage (GTDB taxonomy): Bacteria > Planctomycetota > Planctomycetia > Pirellulales > Pirellulaceae > Rubripirellula. The sequence continues at coordinate 1,785 of CAXGRW010000124.1, read as the reverse complement.
TGCAACGCATCAATGGCCTCGCTCAGATCATCGGATGCGGCATCCCAAGAGATCGATCCAGTTGTGCCTTGAACGCCCTGAGGATCGGTGACAGTCAACGTGAAAGTGCCGGAATCTGCCGTCGTGCTCAAATCGACCGCCTCGGGGTTCACCAATGCAACAACGAACTGGGGGACAGCCGGATTCGCATTCACATTGTTCACGTTGTAGGCGATGTAGGTTGCCTGATCAGTCAAACCATTGACCGGTTTCTCCGCCACCGCGTTGTAAACCACTGATGTCCCATCAGGAAGATTCGGATCCTCCGAGAATATCAGCCCGAGCCCCATTTCGAAGTTACCGACCGGAATCGATACCGTCTGACCATTCACCTCCGCGGTCAAAGTAGCTTGCGCATTTTGCACCGCCGGATTCGATGACTCCGCCTGGGAAGCTGTCGAGGCGAGTTGAATAATCCCTTGGTTACTGGTGTCAACGATCGCATAGTAGGTCACTCCTTCCTCAAGGGTTGTGACGCTGTTGTTTAGTCCCGGATAAAAAACCAGCGACTCGCCTTGTTGAACTGGCACGGCGGGAGGCGTGGCAACTACTTCGTTGGTTGATGAGTCGATTTCGAGAGTGGACAGGTCGACCGAATCCTCGGTCGAGTTGTAAGAACTGATTGGGTACAGGATCCCCGATGCATTTTCCAAAAACGAAGCACCGTTGAGCGCGATCGGATTGCCTGAACTATCGAGCAACTCGATGGCAATTGGATACTGTTCGACAAAGGGCGAATCGACAGTGGCAACGGTGTAGGTGTCCTCCGCTAGCGGCGTTAACAGGTTGTTGTTCTCATCTTCGTAACCGAGAAACCGGCCCGCCGAAGAAGTGTAAATTACATTATCGTCATCCTCGTAAAGAGGTTCACCAGTGAGTGTCTCGTCATACCCGAACAAGATCAGATGTCGCCCTTCCGAATCGATGACGGTGATCGTGACCGGAGCCGTCACGTTGGTGCGGGTATTGGTTAACGTAGGGAAAGCAGCTCCAAACGGAATCGGTTGATTGTTGGTCGCATCTTCGGCAGTCGCAGCAAATTGAAGCTGGTAGGTTTCGTTGGTCGTATCACTGTTGACGATCAGGTAATAAACCGTGTCGGGAATCAGACCGGGAATTGTGCCGCTATCGGCACTTGTGAACAGCACAGCATCTGCCGTTTCGTAATCAGTTGTCCCGGTAAACTGAACCAAACTGTTCGTGAAATCGACCTGTAACGCAGGATTGAAGTCGAGTGTTTCCGGTAAGGTTTCAGATTCTTCTGCCGCGTTGTCACGCGACATGGTGATCTGTCCATCTACCACTGCTGAAATGGTGCCATCGGTGTAGGTGAACCCGACTGCTGCACCGACGACTCCATCCCGGTAGGCGGTTGCCTTCACCGAGTTACTGTTATCATCTTCCCCGGTCGCTTCCACTTTGACGTTTCCGGAACTACTGATCAGAGAGTTCTGATCGACGTGAACCGTCGATGTCGTCCGGAGGTCAGTTAGTCCAAAACCGATCGCCACGGATGAAGGATTCGTGTTACTGAGTCCATTGTTGGTGACCGCATTGACTTCGAGCTCAATCTCGTTTTTGACTTCCGATGAGACTTCTACCCCATCACCCGAGATGGTGGTGTCAATAATATCAACCGTTGCGGTTGCATCAGTGAAGAAAAAACCTGCCGCCCCACCACCTTTGTCGAAGCCTCGTCCTTCACCCGCTTTCTCTCCTGTCCCAACGACTCGGGTCCATACTGCT